>JAEWTK010000116.1 GCA_023459535.1 Pseudomonadota bacterium | reverse complement strand
CGGTTAGCCCGACTGTTGAAATGCAAAAAGCCGGATTTAGATCCGGCTTTTTGCTGCGCCTATCCACCGCTTATTGGGTCAAATCCTGGTAGAAATCGACCAGTCGTTCGGCCTGCACCCTGGAAGTCCACTTCTGCTGCACATAGGCCAGCGCTTTTGTACTCAGCTGCTGGCGCAGTTTTCTGTCGGTCAAAAGACGATGGACCTTTTCCGCGAACACCACTTCGTCCTCCGGTGCAATCAGCGCGCCTTCGCCTTCGATCAGGATGGACTTCGTGCCGAGTTCGGCGATCGCCACCACTGGCGTGCCCTGCGCCATCGCTTCGATAAGGACCAGGCCCTGGGTTTCTGACTTGGAGGAGAACACGAAAACATCGGCCGCCTTGTAACAGGCGTTCAGCTCGGTATTGCGGTCCAGATAACCGATAAAGCGGATGTTGTTCTGCAGGTTCAATTCGATTGCCAGCTGATGCAGACTTTTTTCAGCCGGCCCTTCGCCGGCGACCACCAGCAGCACATCCGGCTGCATCTCGCGCAATTCTGATGCCATGCGCAGCAGAAAGTCGATGTTCTTTTCAAAGGCGACCCGGCCGACATAAAGCGCCATCGGCCTGTCATGCGGGATCTGATATTTCTCGCGGAAGGCCGCGCCATCGGCTGCCGCGAAACTTTGCGCCTGCAGGCCGGTGGGAATCACTTCGGCCTTGGCCTTGACGCCGTATGAACGCAAGACATCAAGCATGGGCTGCGAAGGCGCGACGATGGCATCGACGCCGTTGCATTGACGCCGCGAGACAAACCGGGCGATGCCGCGTGCGGTTCGGCGGGGCATCCAGGGCAGGTAGTGATGCAGATAGTCTTCAAAGAATGTGTGATAGGTCTCGACACAGGGCACATTGAGCAGATGTGCCAGTTTCTGGCCGAGATAATGCGCGGCGAATGGCGTGTGGATATGCACCAGGTCGTATTGTTCGCTACGCAACTGCATCAGCTGGTCCAGCGCCAGACCATACTTCATCAAGCGATCTTCCGGATCGAAATAGATGCGGCGGGCAGGGATGCGCCTGATCCAGGCTTCGTCTTCCGTCGCTACACCGTAATCCGGCGCTACCAGGTGCACTTCGTGCCCCAGCTCCTGCAACTGATAGACAAAGGTGCGTATGGAAGTCGAGACGCCATTGACGCGAGGGAAATAAACATCGGATACAAACAGGATTTTCAAGCGTGACCTCATGGTTGGCTGCATGGTTTCGACATGCTAATACCCGATTATGACAGCCGCGTGAATGTCTTCAATCTGTCATGAAAGTCGCCTTCACACCTGACCGAAGATCAACAACCCCCAGACCACCACCAGATTGATTAGGCTTAATAGCACCGCTGCACTACCGATATCCTTGGCGCGTTTGGCCAGTTGATGATTTTCCAGCGAGATGCGGTCCACGGTCGCCTCAATCGAGGAATTGAGCAATTCGACGATCATGACCAGCAGCACGCAGGCGATCATCAATGCTGTTTGCATGCCGGTCTTGCCTAGATAGACGGCCAGCGGCAGCAGGATGACAGCCATCATCACTTCCTGACGGAAGGCATCCTCGTTCTTGAAAGCGGCCTTGAAACCCGCCATTGAGTAGCCAAATGCATTGAGCAGACGACGTAGTCCGGTTTTGCCTTTATACGGGCTTTCCATGTTATTCCTGTAAATGTCAGATTAATCAGCGCGCCAGTATAGCAAAGTCGCATCCCGGCATCAGACTGTCACAATAAAATCACAAATATGCCACATCCGGTTCACGTCTGTTCTGCAAAGTGCGCAGCATGATACACAGGCTGAACAGCAAGTCCTCCGGCGGCGGCTTACCGAAGCTCTGCTATTGGGTGACTCCGTTCATACTCTACAGTACCGATGCCAGCGCATGGGGCCTGCTGACCCATCTCTATTTCGCGCAATCGCTGCTATGGGCCATGCCGCTGCTCGACCCTCGACTGCAGCGCGCGATCAAAAAATTTCCGGAACTGGTGATGGCCGGCGCCTGCCTGCCCGACTTGGCCATCGTCTCCGGCACATTCCGTCACACGCATCTCTGGGAAAATGCGCACCAGTTACTGGCATCGGCACGCACTGATGAGGAAACCGCCATCGCCATCGGCTACGCCAGCCATCTGTATGTCGATGTCATCGCGCACAACCACTTTGTGCCGGCCTACGAGGCCATGTGGATCGAACGCGGCCTGGTCACTCACATCGCTGCCGAATGGGCGATGGATGCGCATCTCTCGCCACTGATGGAACAAACACCGGGAAAACTGCTGAATGCCCATCACGCACTGCTGACTGACTTTGTCGCACCGCAGTTTCACTGTTCCGCGACGCGTACCGGAATTGCGCTGAAAAAACTCGCATTCTGGGACAATCTCCTGCGCAGGGTACGCATCCCGGCCATCATCTATCTCAGCAGCAGATTCATCGATCGTCGCATGAAACGACATTTCATCTATTACATTGCCAGAACGCAGAGCGCAATGGCTAATATCGGCAGCGTACTGGAAGGCGAACGCCCGCGCTGGGAGGCGGAACTGAAACATCTGTCTGAACAGGAGCTGGCAGTATGGCGACGCCAATGTCGCAGGCATCTCGATCTAATGCATCCGGCCCCTATCGATTATTTCAGTGAACAAGTGCAGACCAGCCGCAACTGATCTATCAGGTTGATCCATTAGGCTGGGTTAATGAGTCAGTCCATAGGG
>JAEWTK010000115.1 GCA_023459535.1 Pseudomonadota bacterium | reverse complement strand
GGCCGACTATGCCGAGTGTGCGGTGATCGCCCCGGATGCCGACCGCAGCGGCGCCAGCAGCTCGCTGACCCTCGACCGCCCGCTGCATCCGCAGCGCCTCGACAACGGCTACATCAGCATCAACGGCACGCCGACCGATTGCGTGCATCTGGCTGTTACGGGCCTACTGAAGGAGCTGCCGGACATGGTCATTTCCGGCATCAACGATGGCGCCAACATGGGTGACGACACGATCTATTCCGGTACCGTCGCTGCCGCCATGGAGGGCTATCTGCTTGGCATCCCATCGTTTGCCGTCTCCATGTCACGCCACAACGCACAGTATTTCGAGACGGCAGCCCGCGTCATGGTCGACCTGGTCAAACGCTATGAGCAGACCGGCTTTCCACCGCCAGTACTGCTCAATATCAACGTGCCGGATATCCCTTATGACGAGCTGCACGGCATGGCAGTGACCCGACTTGGCAAACGCCACAAGGCAGAACCCGTGATCAAGACCAACACGCCAAGGGGCGAGACCGTCTACTGGGTAGGTGCTGCCGGCGATGCTCAGGATGCGGGAGCAGGCACGGATTTCTACGCAGTCGCAGCAGAACAGGTATCGATCACGCCGTTGCAGGTCGACCTTACCCAGCACAGACAAATAGACCAACTCTCCAATTGGCTGGGCGTTTAACTCATCTGGGCAAAAGAATCAGAATATGAAAATGGCAGAGCAAAACTTATGAGCTCGGTGATGAGCGGTATCGGCATGACTTCGCAACGGACACGCAGCCGCATGCTGGCGCGTCTACGCGAGCAGGGAATTCGAGATGAAGTGACGCTGGCAGCCATGGGTGCCATCCCGCGTCATATCTTCGTGGACGAGGCATTGTCCTCCCGCGCCTATGAGGACGTCTCCCTTCCTATTGGTTTCGGCCAGACCATCTCCCAACCCTACATCGTCGCCCGCATGACCGAGATCCTGCGCGGCAACGGCAGCTTGGGCAAGGTGCTGGAAATCGGCACCGGTTGCGGCTACCAGACAGCGGTATTATCGAAACTGGCCAAAGAGGTCTATTCGGTGGAGCGCATCAGCCCTTTGCTGATGAAAGCGCGTGGCAACCTGCGCGAGCTGCGCATGCGCAACATCAAGGTGAAACATGCCGACGGCACCATGGGACTGCCGGAACTGGCGCCATTCGACGGCATCATCGTGACAGCCGCTTCCGGACACATCCCTGAAGACCTGCTGGCACAACTGGCTGTCGGCGGACGCATGGTCATACCCGTTGGCACAGAAGAGCAGACGCTACACCTGATCGAGCGCACGCCAACGGAATACCTCCAGACTAAACTAGAGGCCGTCAAGTTTGTTCCATTACTCGGTGGCACCAGCTAATCAATCGCAATTAATTTCTACGTAGGGGAATCTTCAGATTTGATACGTTTTATCGGTCTTGCACTCATCTCCACCCTCATCATCGGCTGCGCGCCTCCATCCAAGGCACCCGTCATCGACCGCATGCCGGCAGCCAAATCCGGAGCAAAGGACTGGCGTCCGGACCTTTATACGGTCAAGAGAGGCGATACGCTTTACAGCATCGGACTGGAACACGGCTACGACTACAAGGAAATCGCCCGGGCCAACAACATTGCCCCACCGTACACCATCTTTGTCGGCCAGAAACTCAAACTAAAACCCGGAAGCCCGGCGCCTGCCCCGGTCGCAGAAACTGAGAGCAGCGATGTGGTCATCACACCGCTGGATATGGGTAGTGTCGACAGTAGCGTCATAGAAAGTAGCACGACTGAAACTAGCGCAACGACTGAATCTGCCGCAACCACCGAGCAGATCGCGCCAGCGCCCACAGCAGCGCCGATCATCAGCGGCCCTATCGCGTTACGCGAACCCTATAGCGATCTGGCCCTGAATACACCCGTCGTGGAAGCCAAAGCCGCCCCCGTCAGCGCGCCCGCTCCATCACCTGCCGAGGCACCCACACCTGCCCAGGCCACACCAGAAGCCTCACCAGCGTCGGTGGCCGAGCCCGCCAAGACCGAAGAAATCAAGACTCCAACCGCCACGGCAACGAGTGCCGGCATCACCTGGTCATGGCCGACCAACGGCAAACTGCTGGCCGGCTTCAACGAAGGCGGCAGCGCCAAGGGCATTGATATCGGCGGCAACACAGGGCAACCCATCCTGGCAGCTGCACCCGGTAAGGTCATTTACAGCGGTTCTGATCTGCGTGGTTACGGCAGGCTCGTCATCATCAAACACAACGACGAGTTTCTTTCGGTCTATGCGCACAACAGCAAGATTCATGTAAAAGAAGGCCAGGCTGTCGCGCGCGGTCAAAAAATCGCCGAGATGGGCAATACCGATGCCGACCGGGTCAAACTGCATTTCGAGATTCGCCGTCAGGGTAAATCCGTCAATCCGGCTGACTTCCTTCCGGCCAATCCGGGATAAACTATTGCAGCAGTGCAAATTTACCTAGCGGGAGACTAGACCATGGCAAATCCCAACAACAGCAAACCGGACACCCTGCTGAAGACCATCATCGCTTCAGTGCAAGTTGGCCTCATGTTGCTAGGCATCATCGGCATTGCTGTCGAAATCTTCCGCGACCAGGGCATGATCAAAAAATGGCTGTCGCAGCTGTTCAGTTCAGGCAGCAGTCTGGCCGGCGGTGTCATCATCGCCTTCCTGCTTTACCTGTTCTGGCGCTGGCTCAACTCGGCACCGAAGGGCACCCGTACCCGAAGGGGCGATATTCCGATGTATCTGATGATGGGTGTGGGCATCTTCTTCCTGTTGCGCCTGTTCACCACCGGCAGCTTCTGACTGGAAAGGAAAAATCATGTCGCTAGACCAAATGCACGATTTCCTGCTCTGGAACCTCATCATCAATTACGCCGTGCTGTTACTCTGGTTCGGCGTACTGACCTTTGCACATGACTGGGTATACCGCCTGCACACGCGCTGGTTCCAGCTGACACCGCAGACCTTCGATGTTTTGCATTACGGTGCCATGGCGATCTACAAAATCGGCGTCCTGTTGTTTAATCTGGCACCGCTCTTGGCACTTTGCATGCTGATGTAACAAGGTCACCTGCGAACAATAAAAAAGCCGCTCGAAAGCGGCTTTTTTATTGTTCGCATCAGTGCTTCAGTTCTGCGCCTTGGCTGCCTGTTCGGCATAGTATTCACGAACGGTACTCAGATCCTTCTCACGCGCCCATTCGATGATCTTGTCCAGCGCCGGTGCGCCGATCTCACCGACCTGTGCGTGGATGGCGGCCTGCTCGCGCACGAAGAGGACGCCTGGAATCTGCTTAATCTCAAAATACTCGCTGATTTCAGGATCGGTTTCGGTGTTGACCATACCGAAAACGATATCCGGATTCTTTTCCGCCGCAGCCTCAAACACTGGCGTGAACGCGACACAGGGTTCGCACCATGGCGCCCAGAAATCGACAATCACGAAATCGTTATTGACGATAGTGTCCTTGAAGTTTTCCTTGGTAAGTTGCAAAACCGCCATGATCCATCTCTCTGTTAGCTGTAAAACCGGCATTCTAGCAGATGCCGGGATTTCGCCATAATCAGGCGGCCGGGTTACCCCAAGTCTTGCTAAAGAACAGTTCGCCCAACGGCCGACGAACACGCGCTGCCGTTTCACGTTCCAGTGCTTCGCCACTCAGTGTTGAGATATCTGCAGGATAGCCAACCGAGATCATGGCCATCAGTGCGTACTGTGCCGGCACGCCGAAGGCGGCGCGTGCCTTTGCCGGGTCGAAACCACCCATCTGGTGCGCCATCAAGCCCATGCTGGCAGCCTGCAGGCAAAGGTTCTCGGCTGCGGCACCGGTGTCATACTGGCCCCAGCGATTTTCGGCGCCATTGTGATTGAACAGACTGTCCGCGGCGATCAGCAACAGCACCGGGGCATCCTTGACCCAGGCTTGATTACCGGGGACCAGGCAATCAAAAGCTTGCTGCCAGGCTGCCGCATCGGCATTCCTATCCCAAACGATGAAACGCCAGGGCTGATCGCCATAACAGGATGGTGCCCAACGAGCCGCTTCCAGCAAGGCGATGATCTGCTCCTGCGTCACGGCTTTGCTGGCATCATAGGCACGGCCGCTCCAGCGGGCTGCAATGGTGGCGTCGATAGGAACTTGCGTCAGTGCGGGTTTATCCATGATTCATCCTTGCAGAGTCGGGTAATCAATATACCCTGTTTCATTGCCGCCATAGAAGCTGCTCTGATCTGCTTCATTCAGCGG
>JAEWTK010000114.1 GCA_023459535.1 Pseudomonadota bacterium | reverse complement strand
CCTGATGGGCGTGCGTGCTGACACTACGCCGCAAGCAGCAAGAATCGATGCGCACATCCTCAACCGTCAGGGCGTAACCCGTTTGTGTTATGCCGGTAGCGTGCTGAGAACTAATCCGGATGGCCTGGCACAGACGCGAGAGCCATTGCAGGTGGGGGCCGAGCTCTTTGGACATGCCGGCGTGGAAAGTGATGTCGAGATTCAGCGCCTGATGATTAAGTCCTTGCAGGCGGTGGGTGTTCAGTCTCTGCATATCGACTTCAGTCATGTCGGTATTTTTGGCAGCCTGGTAAACCAGAGCAAGCTTTCCGACAAGCTCGAACAGGCTCTATATGCCGCTTTGCAGAGTAAGGACCAGTTGGCGGTCAAGGAATTGAGCGCAGGTCTTGATGGTACAACTCGTGATGCATTGTGCAGTTTGACCCGGCTCAATGGCGGGATTGAGATGCTGGAGCAGGCCGAGCAGGTGCTGCCTGCTCATGAAGAAATCCGTCAGGCACTGAATGATTTGCGCCATGTCGGCACACAGCTGGCTGATCTGGGCGTAGATGTCTGTTTCGATCTGTCCGAGCTGCGTGGCTACCATTATCACAGTGGCATTGTATTCGCGGCCTATGCGCAGGGATATGCAGGTCCACTTGCCTTGGGCGGACGTTATGACGAAGTGGGTCAGGCCTTTGGTCGCGCCAGGCCGGCAACCGGTTTCAGCTTGGATCTGCGCGGCGTAGTTACGGCTTTGCCGCCGGCAGAAAAGACCAAGGCGATATTCGCTCCTTGCGGCAACGATCATGGATTACAGCAGGCGATCGAGGCCTTGCGTGCAGACGGGCAGATTGTCATTCAAGAGTTGCCTGGACATGAACAGCACAGAGCGGAGCTTGGTTGTGATCGAAAACTGGAAAAACAGGGAACGCAGTGGCAGGTGGTCGCGGCACCGGAACTACTGAATTAAATTAGAAAAGTATCAGGTAAATCATGGTGAAAAACGTAGTAGTGATTGGTACCCAATGGGGGGATGAAGGCAAGGGCAAAATCGTTGATTGGCTGACCGATCATGCACAAGGCGTGGTGCGGTTTCAGGGCGGCCATAACGCCGGCCACACCCTGGTCATTGGTCAAGGCGCAGCACAACGTGAATACAAACTTAATCTTGTACCTTCCGGCATCGTTCGCGACGGTATCAAGTGCTATATCGGCAACGGCGTGGTGCTGGATGTCAGCCATCTACTTTATGAAATCAAGGGCCTGGAAAAAGAAGGCATTGAAGTTCGCAGCCGCCTGAAGGTCAGCCCTGGTTGCCCTTTGATTCTCGACTGCCACATCAAACTGGACAAGGCGCGTGAAGCTGCCAGAGGTGTGGACAAGAAGATCGGCACGACAGGCAAGGGCATCGGCCCGACCTACGAAGACAAGGTGGCGCGCCGCGCCTTGCGTGTCTATGACCTGTTCTATCCGGAGCGTTTTGCCGAGAAGTTGAAGGAAGTCTTCGATTATCACAATTTCGTACTGGTTAATTATCTCAATGCCGAGCCTGCAGATTATGAGGCGCAGTTGGCTAAATGTATGGCTCAGGTCGAGGAGTTGCGTCCGATGGTGGCGGATATCTCAGCCGAGCTCTATGCGGCGAATGCTGCAGGAGAAAGGTTGCTGTTCGAAGGTGCGCAAGGCACACTGCTGGATGTCGATCACGGTACGTACCCTTATGTGACCTCTTCCAACTGCGTATCCGGTCAGGCTGCTGCCGGTACCGGTGTAGGACCGCAGATGCTGCATTACGTGCTGGGTATCACCAAAGCCTATACGACACGTGTCGGCGGAGGCCCGTTCCCCAGCGAACTTGATATCGAGACTATCGATCTTCCCGGTTATCAGATGTCGAACAAGGGCCGTGAGATCGGCACCGTGACCAAGCGCAAGCGCCGTTGCGGCTGGTTTGATGCTGCTGCCCTGCGTCGTTCAGCCAAGATCAACGGTTTGACCGGTCTGTGTATCACCAAACTGGATGTACTGGACGGCATTGCCGAGCTGGATATTTGTACCGGATATGAACTGGATGGCCAACTGGTCGATATGCTGCCTGTAGGGGCGGACGATGTTGCTCGCTGCAAGCCGGTTTACGAGACATTGCCCGGCTGGAGCGAGAGCACCTTTGGTATCAGCCGCTGGGAAGATCTGCCTGAGAACGCGCAGGTCTATTTGAAGCGCCTCGAAGCGTTGTGCGGTGTGCCGGTCGATATTGTTTCCACTGGCCCCGAGCGTGATGAAACCATAGTGTTGCGTCATCCTTTCGGAGTCTAAGTCTTGGCCAATGAGGAAAAACGTCTGGCCTGGGCGCTGACCGGTGCGGGCCATTATCTGCGTGAATGTCTGAATATCATCAGCGGGCTCGAGAATGTCGACTTGTTCCTGAGCAAGGCGGCGGCCGAGATTCTCCAGCAATATGGCTACAAGCATAATGTCGGTCGTGTATTTCAGGATAAAACCGCGAGCAGTGTTCCGGTCGAACTGTTTTATCAGGGCAAATACCATACGCTTGTGATCGCGCCCACCAGCTCCAACACCGTTGCAAAGATGGTCGCAGGCATTTCCGACAATCTGGTGACCAACCTCTATGCGCAGGCAGGAAAAACACGTTTGCCAAGCATCGTATTTGCCTGCGATACCGAACCTGAACTCGAGTCCGAGGCGCCACGCGAAAATATCGTCAAGGTCTATCCGCGACGTATCGACCTGCAGAATATGGAAACACTCAAAACCTTTGAGGAAACCACGGTCGTTGGAGACATGCTGCAATTGCAAACCGCCATCCAGGACCGTTTGGCATGTCTGAAAACCTCCTCTTCCTGACCGGAAAGTTGGCCGAGAAAAGTCTGCATAAAGTATTGGCAGGCATACAGGCTGATGACAAGCATCCACAGGATTTCAAATACCGGATCGCCCAGATCGGTGTATCGGTCGCCGCTCTGATGACACCGGAGCTGATTCTGCGACGCTTGCCTGATACGGGCGACGCCGACAAGATGGTGCTACCCGGGTTATGCCGAGGCGATCTGACCAAACTGGAAGAAAAGTACGGCATTCCTGTCGAACTCGGGCCTGAAGACCTTAAGGATTTGCCGCAATATTTCGGTCGCGGTGGCAAGGAGCCTGATTTGTCCGGATATGATGTCAGTATATTTGCCGAGATCGTTGAAGCGCCGGACCTGACGGTAGACGCTATTCTGCGGCGTGCTGAACAGTACCGTCAGAAAGGTGCAGACGTCATCGACCTGGGCTGCCTGCCCAACACCCCGTTTCCGCATCTTGCCGATGCCATTCGTGCTCTCAAGGCTGCCGGTTATATGGTCAGCGTCGATTCCCTCAATCAGGATGACCTGTTGCTGGCAGGACAAAGCGGCGCAGATTACCTTCTGAGTCTTAACGAAAAATCACTCTGGATTGCGGATGAAGTGGTCTCGACGCCAGTTTTGATCCCATCTTCACCGGGTAATATGCCATCGCTTTATCGGGCGATTGAAGCGATGCAAAAGCGGGGCAGGGCATTCATTGCCGATGCCATCCTTGACCCGATCCCATTCGGTCTGGCTGAGTCCATCGTCAGATATCAGCGGCTACGCAAGCGTTATCCGGACATCCAGATCATGATGGGTGTAGGCAATCTGACGGAAC
>JAEWTK010000113.1 GCA_023459535.1 Pseudomonadota bacterium | reverse complement strand
ACGAAAATCTTCATGCTTCCCCCTTTGCGGATTATTGTGCTTAAGATAATTATGTTTGCGCCAACAGATCGCAGACGGCCGCAATCATCACCTGCGAACTCTTGGCACCGGCATCGATATGGCCGATGGCACGTTCGCCGAGGAAGGCAGCACGCCCCTTGGTCGCCAGCATGTCACGGGTGGACAGCATGCCCTGCTCGGCACTGGCCTTGATGGCGTCCAGCAGCACCGGTAGCCCGGCACCAGCCTCCGCCTGTTGACGGAAGGTCTGCGCGACGGGAATCAGCACGTCGAACATGGTTTTCTCGCCAATATCGGATTTTCCGCGCTGTTTGATAGCCTCGACGCCATCGGCAAAGGCGGCAGCAATGCCGGCCATGTCGTCGGCCCCGCCCTCTTTCAGGCGCTTGGCCATGGCCAGGAAGAAACTGGCGAACAACGGGCCAGAAGCACCGCCGATGGTCGACAGCAGCTTCATGCCGATACGCTGCAACACAGCATCCGCGTCCAGTGGCGCCAGCTCCTCTCGCATGGCGACGAGCGTGGTGAGGCCGCGTTTGATATTGATGAAATGGTCGCCGTCGCCCAGCGCGCGATCGAGCGATTCGATCTCGGCTTCATGCGCCTGAACGGCGACGCTGGCGGCATCAACGGCTTGCAGGATGGTTGCGGTTTTCATGTCGGTTACCCAAATTCTTGAAACGAGTGGGAATGATAACCAAATTTCAGCAGCTTGGTTTCAGTCAGCGGCGGATTCACAGCGGCCGCCAGTGCGGAATCATGGCAGCCTGCCCCTGCAATACGCCGGCTTCGTCGAGCAGATTCCAGACCGTGGCATTCTCGATCAGAAAGCGTGTGCCATCCTTGGCGATTCGCACGCCGCTGTAGTCGTCAACATAGCCATGCTGTGCCACGCGCTCGAGAAACCCGGCACGTTCCTCTTGCAGCATGGGTTCGGCCGAATACCGCGATGGCAAACGCGTGATCTCGCCCCAATTCATACCGAACAGGCGCATGGCAACGCGGTTGGCGTAATTGAACACAGGTTCCGGCCTGGTGTCGTGCGACAGCACGGCAAAATCCGCCTCGAACAGCCGGTTGGCGACATCGCCCGTTTCGCCCTGCAATAGCTGGCGGCCGGTCCAATGCGCGTAGCTGTTACAGATCAGCGCACTCTGCCGCCGCAGAAAATCCCGGTCCGGAGATTGCGATTCATCCATCACCAGTAATGCTCCACCGTGATCTGCCCCGGCTCCTTACGTCTATGCTTGCGCAAACCCCGGTCTATCAATACCTGCATCGTGTCTTCGATCATTTGCGGGTTACCGCAGAGCATGACCTGACTGTCAGACGCATTCAATGCAATGCCCGCCCTGACTTCCAGCTGTCCATCGGCAATAGCCTGCGGAATTCGGCCGCTGATGGCACTACTCACCACCTCGCGGCTGACAAAGGGAATGAAAACGAACTGCTTGCCGTGTTTCTGCTGCACGGCGGCAATTCTCTGTTGATGACTCAGTTCGGAAAGCGTACGCACGGCATAGACCAGCACCACGCGCTCGAAACGCTGCCACGGTTCGGCGGTATCGAGGATGGAGAGAAAGGGACCTACACCGGTACCCGTCGCCATCATCCACAGATGCCGCCCGGCAGGCACTTCATCCAGAATCATGAAACCGTTGGCGCGCGGCGCAACCAGCAGCTCGTCGCCGGGTGCCAGCCGGCTGAGCGCAGAAGTCAGCTCGCCACCCGGCACCTCGATATAGTAGATTTCCAGCGGCCGAACTTCGGGCGCGTTGCACAGGGAATAAGGCCGCCCGACCACCTTGCCGTCGATCTCGAGGCCGATCTTGACGAACTGTCCGGCCTGAAATGGCTCAATGTCGGACTCGACAAAAAGACTGTGCAATTTCTGGCTCCATTGCCGATGCTCAAGCACTACACCCTTGTTCCATGCAGCCATTGCCTTGCCTCTCGTTCTGCCCAAATATCATTCACAGTAGTCAAAAGATTCACAAAATGCAACGTGACAGCCCTACCCTCCAGCGGCTAAACTTGCACGCTGCTCAGGTCTGGTTACACATGCTTTCAACACTCAATACCCCGCAGCGCGAAGCTGTCAAATATCTCGATGGTCCCTTGCTGGTTCTGGCCGGCGCCGGTAGCGGCAAGACCCGCGTCATCACGCAGAAGATCGCCTACCTGATCCAGAAATGCGGCTACGCGCCGAAAGAGATCGCCGCCATCACCTTCACCAACAAGGCCGCGCGCGAGATGCAGGAACGGGTCGGCCATCTGCTGGAAGGCAAATCCGGCAAGGGCCTGACCATCGCTACCTTCCACTCGCTCGGCCTGCAGATGCTGCGGCAGGAAGCGCAACTCTTGGGCTACAAGCCGCAGTTCTCGATACTGGATTCTTCCGACAGCTTCAAGATCCTGGCCGACATCCTCGCCACCACCGACAAGCAATTGCTGCGCAAGACGCAATGGCAGATATCCAGCTGGAAGAACGCCTTCATCAACCCGGACCAGGCCAAGATGACAGCCGACGAGGAGCTTTCGGTCGCTGCCGCACGCGTCTACCAGCTTTATCAGCAGACGCTGAAAGCCTATCAGGCGGTGGATATCGACGACCTGATCAAGCTGCCGGTGGAACTGTTCGAGCAGCATCCGGAAGCGCTGGAACGCTGGCAGCGCAAGCTGAAGTACCTGCTGATCGACGAATACCAGGATACCAACGCCTGCCAGTACAAGCTGGTAAAATTGCTGACCGGGGTCGAAGGCCGCTTCACTGCGGTGGGCGATGACGACCAGGCCATCTACGGTTGGCGCGGTGCCGATGTCGAGAACCTGCGCCAGCTGACTGAGGACTTCTCCAGACTGAAAGTCATCAAGCTGGAACAGAACTACCGCTCCACCGTGCGCATCCTGCGCGCTGCCAACCAGGTCATTGCCAACAACCCCAAGCTGTTCGACAAGAAACTGTGGAGCGAGCACGGTACCGGCGAGCCGATCCAGGTCAGTGCCGCCAAGGACGAAATGCACGAGGCGGAATCCGTGGTCATGAAGCTGATGGCGCACAAGTTCGAGCACCGCACCAAATACCTGGACTACGCCATCCTCTATCGCGGCAATCATCAGGCACGGCTGTTCGAGGAAAAACTGCGCGAGCACAAGATCCCCTACACCGTCTCCGGCGGCCAGTCCTTCTTCGACAAGGCCGAGATCAAGGACCTGGTCAGCTATCTGCGCCTGGTCGCCAACGAGGATGACGATCCCGCCTTCATCCGTGCCGCCACGACGCCGAAAAAAGGCATCGGCAACACCACGCTGGAGCGCCTCGGCGAGTATGCGCGCCAGCATCACCTCTCGCTGTTTGCCGCTGCCTTCGAAGCCGAATTCCAGCGCGAGGTCGGCCACAAACAGCTGGATGACCTGCTCAACTTCTGCCAGTTCATCAACCGTGTGCAGGAACGTGCGGCAAAAGAGCCCGCAGGCGAACTGCTGAACGAGATGCTGGAGGCCATCCAGTACGAACCTTTCCTCTACGACACGGAAGACCCACGCGCAGCCGAGACCAAGTGGAAGAACGTCATGGATTTCGTCGGCTGGCTGACCAAGAAAGGCGAAGAAGACGAACGCAACCTGCTGGAACTGACGCAGATGGTGTCATTGATGAGCATGCTGGAAGGCCGCGAGAACGGTGAGCCGGACGCGGTCAAGCTGTCCACGTTGCACGCCGCCAAAGGCCTGGAATTCGGCCATGTGTTCCTGGTCGGCGTCGAGGAAGGTATCCTGCCTCACCGCGAAAGCGTCGATAACGGCAAGATCGAGGAAGAGCGCCGGCTGATGTACGTCGGCATCACCCGTGCACAAAAATCGCTGCACATCTCTTGGTGTAAAAAACGCAAACGCGCCGGTGAGACTGAAGTCTGCGAAGCCAGCCGCTTTATCGAGGAACTGCCGCAAGACGATATCCGCCACTTCGGCAACCCGGCTGCCGACCCGGCCGCCAGCAAGGAGCATGGGCGCGAGCGCATGGCGCAGATTCGGGCCATGCTGGGCAAGGCCTGAGGCAAGCCTGCAGGCTACAAAGCTACATGCGCTGATTCCCGGGCGCAAACTCCGGCTTCAAGCATCGGCCACCGTCTCCGGATCGAAGCGCCCCTGACGCTGGCAGTACCATTGCTCGAACTCCGCTGCCGGCATCGGCGGCGAGACCAGATAGCCCTGCACCATGTCGCAGCCCGCATCGCGCAGATAATCCCAGGCCGCCTTGCTATCCACCCCTTCGGCGATGACTTCCATGCCCATCTTGTGCGCCAGCATCAGCGCCGCCTCGACGATATGCACCGAGCCCTTGTCGGCCGGCAGGGCGCGGACGAAGGACTGGTCAATCTTGATGATGGAGATCGGCAACAGGTGCAGATAGCGCAGCGATGAATAGCCGGTACCGAAGTCGTCGACCGAGATGATGACTTTCAGCTCCGACAGTGCGGCCAGTTCGTGGATGGTGTGCGCCATGTCGATGGCAAGCGCACCTTCCGTCACCTCCAGCTCGATCTTGCTGCCTTCCAGCTGGTAGCGCAGCAGGTGGCCGATGACCACTTCATCGAAATCCGGCTGCAGCAGATTGCGGGTGGAAATGTTGATCGCCATGGCGATATCGATGCCGGCCTGTTGCCAGGCGGCTAACTGCCCCACGGCCTGATCCAGCGCGAACTCCGTGACCAGATTAATCAGCGTGCTCTGCTCGGCGCGCGGAATGAAGCTGTCCGGCGGAATGCGGCCGCGCTGCGGATGGTCCCAGCGTATCAGCGCCTCGACACTGACGACCCGCCCGGTCGCCATCTCCACCTTGGGCTGGTAGTACATGCACAACTGCCCGGTATGTAGCGCATTGCGCAGATCGCCGATGATGGTCAGGTTGTCCTGCTTGGCCTTGATGAACTCCGGGCTGTAGGCGACCCAGTCCTGCACGCTCTCGACCGCCGCCGACATGGCCTCTTCCGCTTCCTGCAGGCAGGTCGCGGGTTGGCCGTGATGGTGCCCGATGACGGTGTAGCCGATGCGCACATCGATATGGATGAAGATACCGTCGATCGGGAACGGCGCATGAAACGCCTCCACCAGCGCATTCAGGAGGTCGGCCCGATCGCGGTCGCCCTCTTCGATCAGCACCGCCATCTGCGCCGAACTGATGCGGTAGACCTGAAACTCCCGCCGCAGTGCGGCGACGACACGCGTCGGAAATTGCGCGATAACCTGATTCACCACCGTCTCGCCGAACGAGGCATTCAGTTCGCGCTCGTTCTCCAGATAGATGACCGCCAGCAACCAGTGTCCGGCGCTGTCGCCATCGAGTTTGGCGATCTGCTTGAGAATGGCGTTGCGGTTCGGCAACTGGGTCGCCTGATCGTGCTCGGAGACCCATTGCAGGCGCTCGACGTAGGAACGGGTCAGATGGCTGGCGAGTCCGCTGAGAGAACCGATCAGCACGAAAAAACCGGTGCGATAGAGCCAATTGACCGTCTCCTGCATCTCGCCGGTGACGACGTCGATCGGCATGAAGGGCCCCAGCACCAGACCGGCGAACAGGCCGAACAGCGCACCGCCTGCCATGCCGAACAGAAAGCCGGACAGCAGAATGGGCACATACATGGAATGCGAGTAAACGAACTTGATGCCGCCGGTCATGTAGACCAGCAGATAGATGCCGAGGGCGGAAGCGACCAGCGAGGCTGCAGCCAGCAGGCGTAGCGGACGACGATATCGGTAAAGCCATTGGTATTCTTGTTGAGCTTTCATCCTGTTTTCCCTAGAACCCGTCTTGCGGCTGTTGTCATGCAAATCCGAAGCGATTCCTTACGGCATGGCGT
The DNA here is from genome assembly GCA_023459535.1 of Pseudomonadota bacterium. GTDB lineage: Bacteria > Pseudomonadota > Gammaproteobacteria > Burkholderiales > Methylophilaceae > UBA6140. The sequence goes on along the minus strand of JAEWTK010000113.1, from coordinate 1,242 downwards.
ACTCCTGAAAACCCGTCGTATCAACCGGCTTCAACCGTTCGAAGTTCTTGTATAAAAGACGCCTCATGTCCGCCGCTCGCGCTCCAGCCGGTCTTCCAGTTCGCCGATACAGGCCGCCAGCGAGTTGACGGATTCTTCCATGCTGACGCGCAGGCCGGAACCGAGCTGCGCGACCTCGGCCGTCAATCTGGCCTCGAACGCCTGCTGCCGGCTCTCCTGCTTCTCCGCCGCGGTCTCAAAGGCATGCCGCAACTCGCTCAAGCGTGAGGCTTCGGCTTTCTCGGCAAGTTCTCGGCAGGCCTGCAGTTCGCGCGTATGACGCCGCACTTCGAGCAGCGCACCGGTCTGCACATAGATCGCGAACAGGATGAAAACCAGGGTCACGGCGACCAGCAGGCCCAGCATCAAGAGACCGAACGGCAGCTGCAATGTAGCGACACCAAACGACAGTTCGGCGGGCTGAACGAATACGCCCCAGTTCAGCGCGGTGAAGGCCGCCAACAGGAAGATGAGCAACAGCAAAAGCAAGGTCGGGAGTTTCATGGTCTTTATCCTGAAGCATCGAACGGCGATGTCACATCATAAGGTGTTATCCGATGCCGGCATAGCATTCATGCCGGCGCCGGCGGAGCGACCACCGAATGCTGGCCGTTGGCGAACTGGATGCCGTTGCGGCCGGATTCCTTCACCGCATACATGGCCTGATCGGCGCGGCGCAGAATATCCTCGGCACTCTGCTCGTCCGAATGGAACAGGCAGACGCCGATGCTGGCCGTGCAATGGTGCTCGATCGCCATCAGATGGCCTTTCTCGTCCTTGAGATGCATACGGTAGGGTTCGGACAGGGTGGCGTGGATCTTTTCGGCGATGATGCCAATCTGTGCGCGTGAGCGTTCGCCGTCGGCATCCAGGTTCTGGACCATGACGACGAACTCGTCGCCGCCGAGACGAGCAACGGTATCGACTTCGCGCACGCATTTTTGCAGGCGGCGGGCGACCTCGATCAGCAACAGGTCGCCGGCCTCGTGCCCACGACTGTCGTTGAGCGGCTTGAAGTTGTCGAGATCGATGAACAGCAGCGCACCATAGAGTTCGCTGCGGCGACTGGCGGCGATCGCCAGGTCGAGACGGTCGAACAGCAGGCGCCGGTTCGGCAAGCTGGTCAGTTCGTCGTGGAAGGCCTGCTGGCGCATCTCCCTCTCGCGGGACTTGTAATCGCTGATGTCGGTCGAGATGCCGCAC
>JAEWTK010000112.1 GCA_023459535.1 Pseudomonadota bacterium | reverse complement strand
GGCAAGGTTGCGCTCTACCAACTGAGCTATTCCCGCGTGAAGAAGGCAGCATTTTAGCGTTTTTCACGCATGTGTCAACACTGTTTCAGGCTTATTTTTTTGCCCGCATCTGAGGCCAGGCGGCCTTCAGATAGTAAGCCATTGACAGCAATGTTAAAAATGCCGCGACATAAATTAAAAGCTCGCCAAAAAATTTTATATCGACTAGGCCAATCGGGTCATAGTAGAGCAACAAAAGGATGGCAATCATCTGCGCGGCCGTTTTGATCTTGCCCAGATTGGCCACAGCCACGCTACTGCGTTCGCCGATGCCGGCCATCCATTCACGCAATGCGCTGATGGCAATTTCGCGGCCGATGATAATCAGCGCAATAACAGCGCCCGTGCGTTCAAGCTCCACCAACACGATCAATGCCGCTGCCACCATCAACTTGTCCGCGACCGGGTCAAGAAAAGCGCCAAAGGCAGAGGTTTGGTTCAGTGCACGCGCCAGATAACCATCGAACCAGTCCGTGACGGCCGCCAGCGCAAAGATCAGGGTGGCGGTGAAATTCACCCAGTGCGGGTCAATGATATCGGCCGGCAGGTAAAAAATGCCGACGAAGACCGGGATCAGCAGGATGCGCAGAAATGTCAGGCTGTTGGGAATGTTCCAGTTCATTTAATGCAACTCCTTTTCGTATGCGTCCGTGCTCAATGCAATTCCCCGTAAATCTTTTCCGCCAGCATCTGGCTGATACCCTCGACCTGTGCCAGCTCATCGACGCTGGCATTCTTCACGCCCTCCAGGCCGCCGAAGCGGGTCAGCAGCTTCTGCCTGCGCTTGGCGCCGATACCACCGATATCCTCCAGCGAGGAGTGCATGCGCGCCTTGCCGCGTCTGGCACGATGACCGGTGATGGCAAAGCGGTGCGCTTCGTCGCGTATCTGCTGCAGCAAGTGTAACCCGGGATGGTCCTTTTTCAGACCGACAGGCGTATCGCGGTCCGCAAAAAACATTTGCTCCAGACCAGGTTTACGTTCCTCGCCCTTGGCGATGCCTACCAGCTGAATATCTGACAGCCCCACCTCACGCATTACCTCGACAGCGACACCGAGTTGTCCCTTGCCGCCGTCGATAAAGATCAGGTCCGGCACCTTGCCTTCGCCTGCTGCGATCTTCTTGTAGCGTCGCGTCAGCGCATCACGCATCGCCGCATAATCGTCACCGGGCGTGATACCGCTGATGTTGTAACGGCGGTATTCCGAATTCTGCATGGCGCCCTTGTCGAAGACGACACAGGAAGCAACCGTCGCCTCGCCCATGGTATGACTGATATCGAAGCACTCGATGCGTTCGGTGGTCTCGTTCAAATCGAGCGCCTCGCGCAGCGCCTGCAACCTGCCCTGCTGGCTGGCGTGGAGCGTGGCGCGCTGCTGCAAGGCCAGTTCGGCATTGGTCTGCGCCATTTTCATCCAGACCTTTTTGTCACCGGTCGGCCTGGTGTTGATACGAATGCGCCTGCCGGCCTGCTCAGTGAAGACTTCCTCCAGCGCTGCAGTTTCGATCGCTACGCCGACAAATATCAGTGGCGGCATCTTCTGGCCGACATAATGCTGCTCAAGGAAAGCCTCGGTCAGCGATTCGATATCGCAACCATCGGCATTTTTCGGGAAGAAACTCTTGTCGCCGATATGGCGGCCACCGCGAATCATCACCAGATTCACACAATATTCGCCCGCCTGTTGCGCGCAGGCGATGATATCGGCATCACTGACATTGAAATCGCTGACGAACTGTCGTGCCTGCACCTGGCGCAGACTCTGTATGCGGTCGCGATAGACTGTCGCCAGCTCATATTCCTGCCGATCCGCTGCCTCCATCATCTTGGCGCTCAGTTCATCCATAATCTGCTGCTCGCGACCCTGCAGAAACAGAGTGGCATGGTTGACGTCGCGCCGGTAGTCCTCGGCCGAGATGTAATCGACACATGGCGCCGTGCAGCGCTGAATCTGATATTGCAGGCAAGGCCGTGAGCGGTTGGCGAACACGGTGTTCTCGCAAGTGCGCAAGCGGAACACCTTCTGCAGCAGTTGTATGCTCTCCCGCACTGCCACGGAGTTGGGGAAAGGCCCGAAGTACTCGTTGCCCTTGCGCTGCGTGCCACGGTGGAAAGCCAGACGCGGGAACTCATCGCCGGTCAGCACGATGTAGGGATAGGACTTGTCATCGCGGAACAGCACGTTGTAACGCGGCATGAAACTCTTGATGAGATTGTTCTCAAGCAGCAGCGCTTCCGCTTCCGAGCGCGTGACAGTAGTCTCGATACGCGCGATATTGCTCACCATCAAACGGGTGCGCGGACTTGGCAGGTTCTTCACGAAGTAGGAAGACACCCGTTTTTTCAGATCCTTGGCCTTGCCCACATAGATCACATCATCCTGCGCATTGATCATGCGATAGACGCCAGGCAGATTGGGCAAGGTTTTCAGGACAGGTTTCGGATCAAAATTCATTGATTAAATTGCAACATTTTAGATACAGAGCCGGGTAGCGAAAACAAGTGACCAAGCCGGTCCATGAACTGAATTCACGTAGCCGGCCTGCCTGATGTTTTCAATTGTTCTCAAAATCCTATTCGTCGAGGAGATCACCCGCCACTGCCCAGTTTTCCTCCTTCACCTCATCGAAGACGATGTAGGTATAGGATCTCGGCTTGTGTGCAATGCGCTCCATGGTGTCGGTGATTTCCTTGGCAATCTTGTCCTTCTGCTCGCGTGTCAGGGAACCCGCCAGTTTGACATTGATGTAAGGCATGCCTATCTCCTTATTTCCTGTTGAATGGACTCAAATACTGCATGAAACATGGATTCGGTCAGCCGCCGGGTCTGCGTGTTGTAGCGGCTGCAATGATAGCTATCATAAAGTATCCGGCCGTCCGGCAGTTCATGGCGGGCCGCATGAGCGAACTTGTAGGCACCAACCTTTAGCCCCAGCGCTTTCAGCACTGCCTGGTGCGCAATATTGCCCAGCGCCAGGATCACCAGATCCTTCGGCAGGGTTTCGATCTCGGCTGCCAGATACTGATTGCACACCCGGATCTCGTCGCCGGTCGGCTTATTCTCCGGCGGCAGACATTTGACCGCATTGGTGATGCGGCAATCCTTTAGTTGCAGACCATCCTGTGCCGAGATCGAGACATCGGTACTGGCAAAGCCGAATTGATACAGGGTCTGGTAAAGCAGCACCCCTGCGTAATCGCCGGTAAATGGCCGTCCGGTGCGGTTTGCACCATGCATTCCGGGCGCAAGTCCGACTATCAGCAATTTTGGCGATTCATCACCAAAGGCAGGCACGGGCCGGGCGAAATACGCAGGATGCTGAATTCTCACCTCATCGAGAAAATCTGCCAGACGCGCGCAACGACGGCAAGCAATATCAAAAGTCACGGACATGGAAGATTGCATCATCAATGGCTGTCCGGTTTTTCTGTCAGCCAGCAGCCATCGGCATCCTGCTTGCCGGCATGGTTGAACTCCGGCTGCAGATTGACATGCTGGATATTGAATTCGTCATGCAGGATATGCCGCATGGTTTCCAGCGCCTGCGGCCATTCACTCTTGTCCTGAACGACCACATGCGCAGACAATGCAACGACCTCGGTAGACAGCGACCAGACGCGCAGATGATGCACGTCTTCGACATCGGCAACCGCCAGCAGCTGCCGGCGGATGACGTCGATATCGAGATGCCTCGGGACGCCCTCCATCAACATGTGCACGACCTCGCGTAGCAGCCGCAAAGTGGAAACCAGAATCAGCAGCGAAATGAAGATCGACAATAACGGATCGATCAGATACCAGCCCGTCAAATAGATCACCACACCGGCTGTCAGCGCCGCTACCGAGCCGAGCAGGTCACCCATCACATGCAATAACGCTGCCCGATGGTTGATGGTGTGCTGACCACGATGCAGATGCAGCGCTACAAACAGATTGATCAGCAATCCCACAAAGGCGATCAGCATGACGCCACCAGCTGCGACCTGTTGTGGCGATTGCATGCGCTCTATCGCCTCAAGCACGATAGCAACCACCACTCCCAGCATGATCAGGGCATTGAGTAGCGCCACCAGCACTTCGGCGCGTAAAAAACCATAGTTGTGCCTGGCATTGGCCGGTTTGCGTGCTATCCAGGCACCGAGCCAAGCCAGCGCCAGCGCTGCGGCATCAGAAGCCATGTGACCGGCATCACCCAGCAATGCCAGAGAGCCAGTGAGCCAGCCTCCCAGTGCCTCAACTATGGCAAAACCGGCTGTCAGCAGCAGCGGCAGAATCAGAACATCCCGCTTGTGCGGGCTGGAATCGTGCGAATGATCGTGGTGGTGTGCCATAGTCCGTAATGCTAGCAGTCTCGAACTGACTCTCCAATGCGACACTGCAATAATTATCTGAAAACTGACTCGGATACTTATGGCTCAGCAATAAAAAAGGCACCCAATATCGGGTGCCTGTTGAATCATCTACGAAAAACTTAATATGTCTTTACTGTATCAGGCTTCTGACAATGCTCGCCTTTAACCTTATGTCTGGCGCCCCATTTTTCATGCATCGCCTGCTTCTCGGACTGGTCGATAAAACCATCGCCATTGGCATCCATGCGTTTGAAGTGATGTTCCATGCGTTTTTCATTGGCGGCACGGAATTCTTCATAACTGATCTTGCCATCCTGATCGGCATCGGCATGCCAACCGCGTTCTGACTTCTGTACCTTGACTGGATCTGCCGTTTCATTGGCATAGACAGTACTCATAGCCAAAGCGGCAACGGCCGCAGTGATACCAAGAATTCTGGTCAATGTCATGTTGTGTTCCTTTCCTGTCGTATAGAAATGTTACCTTTGCTTAAACGACAGCAAGCAGCATTGGTTGACCATACCGGCCGAAACAGGTGAGCCGAATGGAATACAATGTCGGAATCGTTGTCAGACATTCGTTGTCAATTTAGCGTGAATACACCTAATACGAGGAGCCTCACCATGAAAACCAGTCGTCTACTTATTGCCATTTTCCTCTTCAGCAGCCTGCCCGCCATGGCTGCGGAAAAAGTCGTGGCCATGCGTGCCATCAGTGAGGCCGGCATCGGTAAAATCATCGGCATCATCAAACTGGCAGACAGCGAGCAAGGACTGGTCATCAGCCCTGACCTGGCAGAACTGCCTCCAGGCGAACGCGGCTTCCACATACATGAAAACCCGAGCTGTGCCACGCTGGAAAAGAATGGCAAGAAGGTCGCCGGCCTTGGTGCTGGCGGTCATTACGATCCGGCACATAGCGGCAAACATGCTGGGCCGACCGGCGCCGGACACTCCGGTGATTTGCCGGCACTGGTCGTTGCTGACGACGGCACGGCCACCCGGTCAGTTGTCGCGCCCAAGCTTAAAATTGCCGATGTCATTGACCGCGCCATCATCATCCATGCCGGCAGCGACAATTACAGCGACGACCCGAAACCGCTAGGCGGTGGCGGTGCGCGCATCGCCTGCGGCATCATCGAATAAAGCCGCTCAGCATCCGATCCTTTACAACAAGAACCCAGAAACTCAAGAGCCCAGAAATATTGCATGCTTAGTTATCGTCACGCCTTTCACGTCGGCAATCATGCCGACGTGCTGAAACACATTGTTTTGTTGCAGGTACTGAAACACGCCGCGCAGAAAGACAAACCCTTCTGGTATATCGACACCCATGCCGGCGCCGGCAGCTATGCCTTGGATAAAGGCTATGCCTCGCAAAATGCGGAGTTCGCCGGCGGCATTGGCCAGCTTTGGGATCTCCAGGGTTTGCCGCCAGCTATCGCTGACTATATTGACCTCGTCCGCAGCTTCAACCCTGACCATGCACTCAGGCACTACCCGGGATCGCCGGTACTGGCATTCAGCGCCATGCGGACAGATGACCGTTTACGTCTGTTTGAACTGCATCCCAACGACTACAAGCTGCTGAACCAGTCATTCAAAGCCTTGGGTTTGGGCCCGAACAACCGCCGGGTGATGACCGAAGCGCAGGATGGCTTTGCCGGCATCAAGGCACTGCTGCCACCGCCACCGCGCCGCGCAGTGGTGCTGATTGACCCACCTTATGAGGAAAAGAAAGACTACCAGCGCGTTGTTGAAATGCTGAAGGACAGCCTGACTCGCTTCGCCACCGGCACCTACATCATCTGGTATCCCTTGTTGCAAAGGCCGGAACCGCAGCAAATGGTGGAAAAGCTCAAGAAACAGCCTCTGAAAAGCTGGCTGCATGTCAGCCTGACAGTGCAAACGCCTTCTATCGATGGTTTCGGCATGCATGGCAGCGGGCTGTTCATAGTCAACCCGCCTTATACCCTGCCCCAGCTATTGACCGAAACCATGCCTGTCTTGCTGGAAAAACTCGGCCTCGATGAAGGTGCCGATTATGTTCTGGAGTCACAGATAACTTAAGTCGTCCGATGGGCCTGCCACTTAGAGAATGTCTATAAACTCCCGCGCTACATCCGGCTCGCCATCGATCACGACAAACTTGTGTATTGCGACGGTCCGGCCGTATTCGGTCTCGATTTTCACTCGCCACGCTCCCGCTGACACATTCTGTTTATAGGTATAGCCCCGGAAACCGCCATCACGGCCACCTTCCAGATCAAAACCGATACGTTCCGTACTGACCCAGCCCTGCTGCCGGTCGTAATACTGCCAATGGTGGTATAGCCTTGTACTCAGACCACGCGGCGCAAATACTGAAGACACACAGTAAAGCCTTTCTCCTGCAGCAAGGTGAATTTCATTCTGCAGCACACGCCAGAAATTCAATGGCGTTGTCTTGTCGACCAGCAACTGGTATTCGCCGGCACTTCTCTTCAACTCCAGACCCATCTGCATATCCCGCTTCACCAGCGGTACTGGCGGAATGATGTCGAGTGGATAGGCCAGCGCCAGAATCGCTGCAATCAGCCAGACCGGGCCGATGCGTCCGGGGCGACCGGGCGTGAGCTGACGCAAGCCATAGACCAGCAACGCACCGGCAAGTGTACTGAGATAAAACCAGATGAAATGGATGCTGCCCATGATGAAGGGCAGCAGAAAATTGAACAACAGAATCGCACACAAACCGAAAATGGTCCATGTCAGCGTAAAGCGCCGGTACTTGTCTTCAATGAATTCGTTGGCCACAAGCAAGACAGCCAAGCCCAGCGTCCATGACAAGGCCAATACATGGCTGGCGCTCTTGATATAGAAAATGAACAGCGCACTGAACAGGCCGCCAAATAGAAACTGCAAGGCCAGATAGGGAATCCGTTCCAGTTTTGAGGGTTCCAGTTGCAGGCTATGGCGATAGCCCAGCCACCAGAGCATGGCCGCAGCAAAGGTAAGATAGCCGGCCAGAATAAACAGGTCCCAGACGCCGACATGGCGCCCGATAGTAAGCGTGTCCCAGATGAATCCGCCAAAAAAGGCGATCACCGGCAAAAATGTACGCAGGCTTAACAAGGCGTTTTGCATAGGTCATGCATTGTAACTGGACCGCAGGAACAAAAATCCGTTAAAGCGGTCTTGGCTGCTGTGCAAATAATCATATTTGTGCCAGCCACTTTTGATATCATTTGCGGCTGTCATTTTTCATCCCCGTTTCTCAGGAATATTATGCAAGAACAAAACGTTCCACCTCGCCTGCGCCCGATGAGCACCATCCTGTTCGGTAGCCGCTGGCTGCAAGTACCCCTCTATCTGGGTCTCATCGTTGCCCAGGCCGTCTATGTCTTCCACTTCATGGTTGAACTGACCCATCTGGTGGAAAAGGTGCCACATCTGGCCGAAGCCGACATCATGCTGATCGTACTGGGCCTGATCGATGTCGTCATGATCTCCAATTTGCTGATCATGGTGATTGTCGGTGGCTATGAAACCTTTGTTTCGCGCCTCAACCTCAGCGGTCACCCGGATGAGCCGGACTGGCTGTCGCACGTCAACGCCAACCTGCTCAAGGTCAAGCTGGCGACTGCCATCATCGGGATTTCCTCGATCCATCTGCTGAAGACCTTTATCAACGCCCACAACCTGGATCAACACACCATCATGTGGCAAACCATCATCCACATGGCATTCGTGATTTCTGCCGTCTCGATTGCCTATATCGACAAGCTGATGGTACATTCAACCGAAAAAGCACATTAAACTTCACCAATAAAAAAGGCTGACAAAGGTCAGCCTTTTTTATTGCCTGCAGAAATCAGCCTGCAGCATTGATTGCGATACCACGCCATTTCTGCGGCCCGCTTTCATGGATGGAATGACCGCGACTGTCGACCGCCACCGTCACCGGCATTTCCTTCACCTCGAACTCGTAGACCGCTTCCATGCCAAGTTCGGCAAAAGCCAGTACACGGGCGGACTTGATCGACTTCGCCACAAGATAGGCCGCGCCGCCAACTGCAATCAGATAGGCCGAACGATGACGGCGGATGGCTTCGATCGCCGCTTCACCGCGTTCCGCCTTGCCGATCATGCCAAGCAGGCCGGTCTTGGCCAGCATGGCATCGGTGAACTTGTCCATGCGCGTCGCCGTGGTTGGGCCGGCCGGGCCGACCGGCTCATCACCAACCGGGTCGACCGGCCCGACGTAATAGATAAAGCGGTTGGTGAAATCCAGCCCGTCCGGCAAGGGCTTGCCATCGGCCAACAACTCGACGATACGCTTGTGCGCGGCATCGCGGCCGGTCAGCAGCTTGCCCGACAACAATAGGGTCTCACCCGGTTGCCAGCTTTCGATATCCTGCGCGGTCAGCGTATCCAGATTGACCTGTCTCGCCTGCGAGTCCGGCGTCCAGGCCACTTCTGGCCAGTCGCTCAAGCGCGGCGGCGTCTGCGTCGCCGGGCCGCTGCCGTCCAACACGAAGTGTGCGTGACGCGTAGCCGCGCAATTGGGTATCACTGCGACCGGCAAAGAAGCAGCGTGTGTCGGGTAATCAAGGATTTTCACATCCAGCACCGTGGTCAGGCCGCCCAGACCCTGCGCGCCGATGCCGAGCGCGTTGACCTTGTCGTAGATCTCGATACGCAACTCCTCGATGCAGTTACGCGGGCCGCGCGCTTTCAGAGCCGGCATGTCGATCTCGTCCATCAGCGCTTCCTTCGCCAGCAGCACGGCTTTTTCCGCTGTGCCACCGATGCCGATGCCGAGCACGCCGGGCGGACACCAACCGGCGCCCATCTCGCTGACCTGCGCCAGCACCCAATCGACAATGCTGTCGGACGGATTGAGCATGCCCAGTTGCGCCTTGTTCTCGGAGCCGCCACCCTTGGCTGCCAGCTTCACTTCGACCTTGTCGCCCGGTACCAGCCGGACATGCGTTACCGCCGGCGTATTGTCAAAGGTGTTCTTTCTCCCGCCAGCCGGGTCAGCAACAATGGAAGCCCGTAGCGGATTCTCTGCCAGCCCATAGGCACGTCGCACGCCCTCATTGATTAGGGCCTCAACATCCGCTCCCGGCTCCCAACGCACACCGGTACCGACATCGACAAAGACGACGACGATGCCGGTGTCCTGGCAGATCGGCCGCTTGCCTTCGGCGCACATGCGCGAATTGGTCAGGATCTGCGCGATGGCGTCCTTGGCAGCGGGCGACTGCTCCATGTCATAGGCAGCAGCCAGGGCCTGAATGAAATCGACCGGATGGTAGTAGGACATGAACTGCAAGGCGTCGGCGACGCTCGCAATCAGGTCCTCACTTTTGATCAGGCTCACGCCACCGCCTGCTTCAACTGTTCCAGAATGGCCGGGTTGTCGAGCGTCGAGATATCGGAGGTGATCTCCTCGCCTTTGGCCAGCGAGCGCAACAGGCGCCGCATGATCTTGCCGGAACGGGTCTTCGGCAGATTCTCGCCGAAGCGGATTTCGTCCGGTTTGGCGATGGGGCCGATTTCCCTGGCAACCCAGTCGCGTAGCTCGGCAACCACCTGCTTGGCCGCCTCGCCTTCCGGCCGCGCGCCCTTCAAGACGACATAAGCGACAATCGCTTCACCCTTGACGTCGTGCGGTTTGCCCACCACAGCGGCTTCCGCCACCATGGGATTGGCCACCAGCGCCGACTCGATTTCCATGGTGCCCAGGCGGTGGCCGGACACATTGAGCACGTCGTCGATACGACCCATGATAGTGAAATATCCGGTCTTGGCATCACGCACGGCACCGTCACCGGCCAGATAGAGTTTGCCGCCCAGATCTGCCGGGAAATAGGATTTCTTGTAACGCTCCGGGTCGCCCCAGATGGTGCGTATCATCGACGGCCAAGGCTTCTTGATGACCAGCAGGCCACCCTGCCCCCACGGCAGTTCTTGGCCGGTTTCGTCCACCACGGTGGCCTGAATACCGGGCAAGGGCAGCGTACAGGAGCCAGGTACCAGCGGCGTCACCGGCAGCGGCGAAATGACATGCCCACCGGTCTCAGTCTGCCAGAAGGTATCCATAATGGGGCAGCGACCGCCGCCGACCTCCTCGTGATACCACATCCAGGCCTCTGGATTGATCGGCTCACCGACCGAGCCAAGCAGGCGCAGACTGGAAAGATCGAATTGCTTGGGGTGCGTCGCCGGATTGATCGAAGCCGCCTTGATCAATGACCGGATAGCGGTAGGTGCCGTGTAAAAGATACTGACCTTATGGTTCTGTATCATCTGCCAGAAACGGCCGGCATCCGGATAGGTCGGAATCCCTTCGAACACGATCTGCGTCATGCCCAGCGCCAACGGGCCGTAAGCCACGTAAGTATGACCGGTGATCCAGCCCACATCGGCCGTACACCAGAACACATCGTCATCCTTGCCATCAAACACCCAGCGCGTGGTGTTCATTGCATGCAGCAGGAATCCTGCAGCCGCATGCTGTACACCCTTGGGCTTGCCGGTGGAACCGGAGGTATAAAGCAGGAACAGGGCATGTTCGGCATTGACCCAGACCGGCTCGCATTCATCCGATACATCGGAGATCAATTCATGCCACCAGAGGTTATTGGCATGCCATTCAATATCGATACCGCTGCGCCGGTAGACAATGACTTTTTCCACGCTCTCGCATCCCGGCATCTGCATGGCTTCATCTACCGCAGATTTCAACGGCAATGAACGGCCGCCGCGGAACTGGCCATCCGCCGTCACTACCGCGCGCGCACCGGTATCCTGGATACGTTCCTGTATGCTCTTGGCAGAAAAACCGCCGAAAACGACGGAATGGGTCAGCCCCAGTCTGGCACAAGCCTGCATGGCGGTGATTGCCTCAACCCCCATCGGCATATAGATCAACACCCGATCGCCGACCTGCAGATCGAGCTTCTTCAGACCATTGGCAAAACGGCAGACACGCTGGTACAGCTCCCGATAACTGACATGCGTCACCTGCCCGTCATCGGCCTCGAAGATCAGCGCGGTCTTGTCGCCGCGCGTCGCAAGATGACGATCCAGACAGTTGTAGGAGGCATTCAATTCGCCATCGGCGAACCAGCGGTAGAAAGGGGGATTGGAGTCATCAAGAACCTGCGTGAAAGGTTTTTTCCAGTCGAGCAGCTCGCGCGCAAGTTTGGCCCAGAAGCCTTCATAATCGCGCTCTGCCTCATCGCACAAGGCTTGATAGGCCTGCATGCTGGGAATCGCCGCCTTGGCTTTCAGGGCATCGCTCGGCTCGAACAATCGGGTTTCATGCATTACAGATTCAATAGAACTCATGACTACACTTCCCTCTCCACAAACAATTTTTATATTTTGATACGGCTTTATCAGCCAATGACCACAAAAGCAAAAAGCCCATTACCAGCTAAACAGTGAATGGGCTTTTTGCGGTGACGGCGTGTGTTACCTGACCACCTATTACTTTGCGACCTTGGCCAGCGTATTCCAAGTCTCGATCAGCGTATCCGGATTCAGTGACATGGTCTGGATACCCTGAGCCATCAGCCATTCGGCGAAGTCGACATGGTCCGAAGGACCCTGACCGCAGATACCGACATACTTGCCTTTGCTGTTGCAGGTCTGGATCGCCATGGACAGCAGTTTCTTCACAGCCGCATCGCGTTCGTCGAAGCTGTTCGCCACCAGGCTGGAATCACGGTCCAGGCCCAACGTCAGCTGTGTCAGGTCGTTGGATCCGATGGAGAAGCCATCGAAGTACTCCAGGAACTCTTCCGCCAGCAAGGCATTGGAAGGAATCTCGCACATCATGATCAGGCGCAGACCATTCTCACCACGTTTTAGGCCATGCTGCTCCAGCAGTTCCACAACGCCGCGCGCTTCTTCCAGCGTGCGAACGAACGGCACCATCAGCTCGATGTTGGTATAGCCCAGCACATCGCGCGCCTTCTTCATCGCTTCACACTCCAGCGCGAAGCAATCGCGGAAATCCTTGGAGATATAACGTGCGGCGCCACGGAAACCCAGCATCGGGTTCTCTTCGATCGGCTCGAACAGGTCGCCACCGATCAGCTTGCGGTATTCGTTGGACTTGAAGTCCGACAGGCGCACGATGACCTTGTTCGGCCAGAAAGCCGCTGCCAGTGTCGACACCCCTTCGGTGATTTTTTCGACATAGAAGCTACGCGGGTCGGCATAACCGCGCGTGCGCTCGGCCACGGAATCATGCAACTCATGCGGCACTTGGTCAAAGCGCAAAATAGCCTTGGGGTGGATGCCGATCAGGTTATTGATGATGAATTCCAGTCTGGCCAGGCCGACGCCTGCCGATGGCAACTGGGCGAATTCGAAAGCCAGCGACGGATTGCCGACGTTCAGCATCAGCTTCACCGGGATCTCTGGCAGAGTCTTACGCTCCTGTACGGTTTTCTCGTACGGCATCTCGCCTTCGTAGACGTAGCCGGTATCGCCTTCGGCGCAGGAAGCGGTAACGATCTGATCCTCGGTCAGTGTGCTGGTGGCATCGCCGCAGCCGACGATGGCCGGGATACCCAGTTCACGCGCAATGATCGCAGCATGGCAGGTGCGACCACCACGGTTGGTGACAATCGCTGCCGCCTTCTTCATCACCGGTTCCCAGTTCGGATCCGTCATGTCGGTGACCAGCACATCGCCAGCCTTGACCAGATGCATGTCGTTGGCGCTTTGCACGATACGAACCGGGCCGATACCGATCTTCTGGCCGATAGCACGGCCTTCCGATAGTACGGTGCCACGTTTCTTCAGGCTGTATTTCTCGATTGCCTTGTCTTCGGCACGTGATTTGACCGTCTCAGGGCGAGCTTGCACGATGTACAGCTTGCCATCCAGACCGTCCTTGCCCCACTCGATATCCATCGGGCAACCATAGTGTTTTTCGATTTCAACCGCATGGCGCGCCAGTTCCAGCACTTCGGCATCGGTCAGCGAGAATTTGTTGCGCTCTTCTGCAGTGGTTTCCTCGATCTTCACTGAACGGCCGGCCGAACGCTCGGTATTGAACACCATGCGTTGCTGCTTGGAACCCAGACCACGACGGATCAAAGCAGGGAAACCAGCCTGCAATTGCGGCTTGTGCACATAGAATTCATCCGGATTGACGGCACCCTGCACCACCATTTCACCCAGACCGTAGGAAGATGTGATGAACACCACGTCGCGGAAACCGGATTCGGTATCCAGCGTGAACATGACGCCGGAAGCGCCAAGGTCGGAACGCACCATGCGTTGCACACCCGCCGAAAGCGCGACCTCGATATCGTTATAACCGGAGTGCACGCGGTAAGAAATGGCGCGGTCGTTATAAAGCGAAGCGAACACTTCCTTGATCGCATGCAGGATATTCTCGATACCGTGGATATTGAGGAAGGTTTCCTGCTGGCCGGCAAAGGAAGCATCCGGCATGTCTTCCGCAGTCGCGGAGGAACGCACGGCAAAGCTGGCATCGGCATCGGCGTCGAGCTTGCCATAGTGTTCGCGAATCTCCGCTTCCAGTCTTGCCGGCAACGGAGCATCGACGATCCACTTGCGGATCTGCTCGCCGGTCTTGGCCAACGCAACCACATCATCCACATTCAGTGTCGCCAGCGTGGCCTTGATGCGGGCTTCCAGCCCCTCGTGCGCCAGAAAGTCGCGATACGCCTGAGCCGTGGTAGCAAAGCCCCCGGGAACGCGCACATCACTCGCAGCAAGATTGCTGATCATTTCGCCGAGCGAAGCGTTCTTTCCGCCGACACGATCAACATCCTGCATACCCAGTTGTTCTAATGGGATTACATAGGCTTGCATACCAATTTCCTCATGAAATAGTTATATTTTGTAGCTAACATTAATCTTCATACTGCAACAGCAACGCTATTGAACCAGTTGAACCAGTTTACGAACTAGTTCAGCAACATGTTCTTTGCCGCCTTGAAACTGAGCTGCTGCATGATCAGTGAGGAAATCTCCTCTACCGAGCGCGAAGTCGAATCCAGCATGCCGATACCCTCCCGGCGCATCAGCTCTTCCGCCCGCTTTACTTCACTCTTGCAATTTTCCAGCTCGGCGTAGCGACTATTGGGGCGACGCTCGCCGCGCACTTTGCTCAGACGCAAAGGGTCGATAGTCAGACCGAAAATCTTGTCCTTGTAATCAATCAGGGTGCCGGGCAACGCATTACGTTCCAGATCCTCCGGGATGATCGGATAATTGGCCACGCGCATGCCGAACTGCATCGCCAGATAGATGCTGGTCGGCGTCTTGCCGCAACGTGAAACACCGACCAGAATCACATCCGCATCTTTCAACCCGGATTCGGTGATGCCGTCATCATGGCCCAACGTGAAATTAATGGCATTGATACGGTTTCGGTATTCGGCCCCCGCCACGCGCCTCGACATGCCGATGGTCTCATTGGCGGGCATGCCCAGCTCACAGGAAAGTGGGTTGACGAATGTACCGAACATATCCAGGCAATGGCCGCCGGTAAGATGGAACAAGGCGCGAATATTGGGATTGACCACCGTCATGCACAGTATGGCACGCACACCGTCACGCTCCTGCGTGGCATTGATGATCTCGACCGCTTCTTTGGCCTTCTCTACGGAATCAATAAAAGGCATCCGTACCTGTTTGAGCCTCAGCCCCTCGAAATGCGAAAGCAGGCACAATCCCAGCGCTTCCACCGTAATGCCAGTGCTGTCAGAAATATAGAAGACGGTGCGCTTGGAGTTATTATTTAGACTCATAATTAATCAACGGTAGGCAGTATGTGAGCGCACAAGGACCGAAACTCGTGCGTCTCAAAAGCACTGCCTTTGCGTATGCTTTTCCAGGATTGTCGCATCTGATTGTAATACGCAAAGCCCATATAATCCAGCCATACAGGCAACTAATAGTCCGTTCGGACCTCTAGCTGCGGCCTTTTCAGGATGCCACCTCTGCAATCGGAATAATCTTTTTCGGTTGATATTCTGCCATTTGATCGAAATTGAGATACCGGTAGATTTCGGCCGGATTCTTCGTCAGCTTGTCACCCACCGTCGCCATGTACTCTTGCGGGCTCGGTACTCGGCCCAGCTTGGCACAAACCGCAGCCAGTTCAGCAGAACCCAGATAGACACGCGCGTCCCTGCCCATGCGGTTATCAAAGTTGCGGGTACTGGTGGAAAACACCGTCGCCTTATCCGCCACGCGTGCCTGGTTGCCCATGCACAACGAACAGCCAGGTACTTCAGTACGTGCGCCGGCCACGCCGAAGACGGCATAGACACCTTCGTCACGCAGTTCAGTCTCATCCATACGGGTCGGCGGCGCAATCCACAAACGCGTCGGCAGATTGCCGGAACCTTCCAGCACCTTGGCGGCAGCGCGATAATGGCCGATATTGGTCATGCAACTGCCGATAAACACTTCATCGACCTTGTCACCGGCCACGGCGGACAATGGCTTGATGTCATCCGGGTCATTGGGGCAGGCCACCAAGGGCTCGCTGATCTTGTTGAGATCGATCTCCAGCACATAGGCGTATTCAGCATCAGCATCCGGTTCCAACAGCTCCGGTTTGGCGAGCCAGGCCTGCATGGCCTCGATACGACGTTGCAGGGTACGCGCATCCTGATAGCCGTTATCGATCATGTTCTGCATCAACACGATATTGGAATTCAGGAACTCGATCACCGGCTCCTTGTTCAGGCGCACGGTACAACCATTGGCCGAACGCTCGGCCGAGGCATCGGCGAACTCGAAAGCCTGCTCGACTTTCAGGTCCGGCAAGCCTTCGATTTCCAGAATGCGGCCATTGAACACATTCTTTTTGCCTTGCTTGCCGACCGTCAGGTCACCCTTCTGAATGGCCGCATAGGGAATCGCGTTGACTAGGTCGCGTAAGGTGATACCGGGCTGCATCTCACCCTTGAAGCGCACCAGCACGGATTCCGGCATATCGAGCGGCATGGCGCCCATGGCGGCAGCAAAAGCCACCAGACCGGAACCGGCCGGGAACGAGATGCCGATCGGGAAGCGCGTATGAGAATCGCCGCCGGTACCGACCGTATCCGGCAATATCATGCGATTCAACCAGGAATGGATGACACCGTCACCCGGACGCAAGCTGACGCCACCGCGACTGGAAATGAACTCCGGCAGCTCGTGTTGCAGCTTGATATCAACTGGTTTCGGATAGGCGGCGGTATGACAGAAGCTCTGCATCACCAGATCGGCCGAGAAGCCCAGACAAGCCAGCTCCTTCAATTCATCGCGCGTCATGGCGCCAGTCGTATCCTGTGAACCGACGGTTGTGATCTTGGGTTCGCAGTAGGTGCCTGGACGCACACCTGTGCCCTCTGGAAGACCACAGGCACGACCCACCATCTTCTGCGCCAGCGTGTAGCCCTTGCCGGAATCGGTGACCGGGTCCGGGCGCAAAAACACCTCGGATGGCGGCAAACCAAGTTCTGCACGGGCACGTGCCGTCAGGCCGCGACCGATGATCAAGGGGATACGTCCGCCGGCACGCACTTCATCCGGCATGGTCAAGGGGGTCAGTGCAAAACTTGAAATCTGTTCGCCTGCGGCATTCAGCACCTTGCCCTGATACGGCAGGACAGTGATGACGTCACCGGTCTGCATCTGGTCAACATCGCACTGGATGGGCAAGGCGCCGGAATCTTCTGCAGTATTGAAGAAGATGGGCGCGATCTTGCCACCAAGCACGACACCGCCAGTGCGCTTGTTGGGAATGCAGGGAATATCCTCACCCATCCACCACTGCACCGAATTGATGGCCGATTTACGCGAGGATCCGGTACCGACCACATCTCCGACATAAGCCAGAGGCAATCCCTTTTCCTTCAGTTTGGCGATGGTCGCCAGGCCATCAGGCATCTTGCTGACCAGCATGGCGTTGGCATGTAGCGGGATATCAGGACGCGACCAGGCTTCCTGCGCCGGCGACAGATCGTCGGTATTGGTCTCGCCCGGCACCTTGAATACGACCAGCTTCATCTCTTCCGGCATCGGCTTGCGCTGGGTGAACCATTCGGCATCGGCCCACGACTGCATCAGCTTGCGCGCATGCGGATTACCTGCCTTGAGCTTCTCGGCAACATCATGGAAAGCGTCGAACATGAGAATGGTGTGTGACAGGGCAGCGACAGCCTCATCTGCCAGTTCACCATCCAGCAGGCTGACCAGTGACTGCACGTTATAGCCACCAAGCATGGTGCCGAGCAGTTGAATCGCCCGCGAACGGGAGATCAACGCACAGTCCACTTTGGCATGGGCAACATCTGTCAGGAAAGCAGCCTTGACATAGGCCGCCTGGTCCACCCCTGCCGGCACACGGTGCTCCAGCAGTGTAAGCAGAAAGTCAGCCTCGCCTGCAGGCGGGTTTTTCAGCAGATCAACCAGTGCGGCTGTCTGCTCTGCATTAAGAGGTAGTGGCGGGAGACCTTGCGCAGCGCGCTCGGCAACATGTTCTCGGTAGGCGGTCAGCATGATGTTCAATCAAAAAATCCAAAATCAGATTATACCGTCCGCGGCATGCTCTGAGCCAGACAGGCGAAACGGCAATGTGGACATGGTCAGGACGGACATGGTCAGAACGACAGCCTGATCCATCGGCTGAAACAAAAGCTTATTTCCGCATCAGTCCAGCGAACTCCGCAGTCATCACAAAAAGGATTGAGCGAATGACGTTCCGCAGCTGGCACCGCGTTCTGTAGATTGCAGCTTGTCCAGAATGCCTTTTTCATAGTCCTTGCCATGCTTGGACTGCAAATGGGCACGCACTTCGGATGCGGTGACGATACCGTTGCGATCTTTGTCCATCTCACGCAGGTTTTCCTCAACACTGGGCGCCCTGGCTTCTTCTGCCAGAACGATGGCCGGATTGCATAACATCAAGATCAGAATCAGATAGCGCTTCATGGAGCCTGCCTCACAGTTCAGCTGTCATTTCGACCAAGAGCCCGATTCAACAGCGTTAGATAGCTATTATGCGCCTGTCTGTATAAAGATACACCCTGTTAATAACAGGGTTTTCATGGTCTTGGCAGATGGCATGCAAGATAGTGTTTTTTGACTGTGTCGATGTAGGGTAAAATTACAGGTTCCCGATTTATCGCATTGAAAAGGTTGCATCATGGAGCTCTCTCCTCTCAACGCCCTCTCCCCACTTGATGGCCGCTACAAGTCCAAGCTCGACGACCTGCGCCCGTACTTCAGCGAATATGCGCTGATCAAGCATCGCGCCATGGTTGAAGTCGAGTGGCTGAAAGCGCTGGCCGGAGAAGCGGCATTAAAGGAGATTGCCCCGTTCAGCCCAGCCACCATTGATGAGCTGGCGAAGGCGATTGACAGCTTCGCTGAAACCGAGGCGGCGCAGGTCAAGGCTATCGAAAGCCGCACCAATCACGACGTCAAGGCCCTTGAATACTGGCTCAAGGAACGCTTCGACGGCAACCCGGAGATCCGTGCCGTCAGCGAATTCATCCACTTCGCCTGCACTTCCGAAGATATCAATAACCTGTCGCACGGCCTGATGTTGAAACAGGGCCGTGACCAGGTCATGCTGCCGATGCTGGACCAGCTGATTGCCAGACTGACGGAACTGGCGAAAGAACTGGCCGAACTGCCCATGCTGTCACATACGCACGGCCAGCCGGCTTCACCGACCACGTTGGGCAAGGAACTGGCCAACGTCGTCTATCGTCTGCGCCGCCAGCGCGAGCAACTGGTCAGTGTCGAGATCCTCGGCAAGATCAATGGTGCGGTCGGCAACTTCAATGCCCACCTGTCCGCCTACCCGGAATTCGACTGGGAGTCTTTCGCCAGAAAATTCGTCGAATCGCTGGGCCTGACCTACAACCCCTATACCATCCAGATCGAACCGCACGACTACATGGCAGAACTCTATGATGTCATGGCCCGCATCAACACGATACTGATCGATATCAACCGCGATATCTGGGGTTATATCTCGATGGGCTACTTCAAACAAAAAGTGAAAGAAGGCGAGATCGGCTCTTCGACCATGCCGCACAAGGTCAACCCGATTGATTTCGAAAACTCCGAAGGCAATCTCGGCATGGCCAACGCCATGCTGCGCCATCTGGCCGAAAAGCTGCCCATCTCCCGCTGGCAGCGCGACCTGACCGACTCGACTGTATTGCGCAACATGGGCGTCGCCTTCGGTTACACCCTGCTCGGTTACGACTCCTGCCTCAAGGGCCTGGGCAAACTGGAAGCCAACCCGAAACAACTGGCACACGACCTCAACCACAACTGGGAAGTACTGGCCGAACCGATCCAGACCGTCATGCGCCGCTACGGCATCGAGAATCCGTATGAACAGCTGAAGGAACTGACACGCGGCAAGGGCGGCATCACACAAGCCTCGCTGCATAGTTTCATCAATGAACTTCAGATTCCGGATGCGGCCAAGCAGGCCTTGCTGGAGATGACGCCTGCCAGCTACACAGGCAAGGCTGCCGAGCTGGCAAAATCAATCTAGATATCAAATCAGGCAAGCCCACCCTGAGCGGCGAGACTTGCCTGAACATTCGGACATGAGCGGACTTTCAATCTGATTGCCAATCTTCAGAATTATCCGACAGGGTCACATCTGCAGCGCCAACAACGGCTGACAAGGCCAACCAAGTGCGATGCCTGTATACTTCAAGCTTCAAATGATTCAGGGGTCTGCCATGAGCCATATCTCAATCGTTCCTGATTTCCGGCGGCTACAGCCATGAGCAACGATAATCCCAGACTGGCGGTACTGATCGACGCCGACAACACCTTCAAGGTGATTGACATCATCGACGAACTGTTCGAGGAAATCTCCAAATTCGGCGAAGCCAGTGTCCGACGCATTTATGGCGACTGGACGCAGAACCAGATGAGCAAGTGGAAGGAAATCCTGCCCAAGCACGCCATCCAGCCCATCCAGCAATACGCCAACACCAAGGGCAAAAATGCCACCGACAGCGCGCTAATCATCGACGCCATGGACCTGCTCTACACGGCGCCACTGGACGGCTTCTGCATCGTCTCCAGCGACAGCGACTTCACCCGGCTGGCGATCCGCTTCCGCGAATCCGGCAAACTGGTCTATGGCTTCGGCGAGAAAAAGACGCCCGAATCGTTGCAGGCCGCCTGTAACGAATTCAAGTATTTCGAGATCCTCTCGCAGAACAAGCAAACCGAATCTGCCGCCACACCCGCCGAGGAAAGCGCGGGAAAATCCGGCACGACACGAAAAAAGGCGGCATCAAAGCCGGCAGCCGACAGCCGCAAAAGCTCGAAGGAGCTGGCGATGGATGCCAAGCTGGTCTCCCTGATCCGCTCGGCGATCGAAGCCCTGTCCGACGAGGACGGTTTCGCGCACATGGGTGAAGTGAAAAAGCATATCGTCAAGAACTTCTCGGCGTTCGACTCGCGCAATTACGGCTTCTCAAAATTCAGCGACCTGATCAATGCCACCGGCCTGTTCGAGGTCGACACGCAGAAACAACGTATCAAGGACAAACGCAAGAAATGAACGAGATCCTGATTCTCTATTATTCCCAGGGCGGTGCCGTACATGAAATGGCCAAGCTCATCGCACGCGGCGTCGATAGCGTCGACGGCGTCAAGGCGCGTATCCGCACCGTGCCGAAAGTTTCCGCCAACTGCGAAGCAACTGAGCCGGACATCCCGGCGAGCGGCGCACCCTATGCCGAGCTGAAGGATCTGGAGGAATGCATCGGCCTGGCGCTGGGCAGCCCAACCCGTTTCGGCAACATGGCAGCACCGATGAAGTACTTCCTCGACGGCACGGTCGGCCAGTGGCTGAAGGGCGCGCTGATCGACAAACCAGCAGCGGTGTTCACTTCCACCGGCTCCATGCACGGCGGCAATGAAACCACCCTGCTGACCATGATGCTGCCACTGATGCACCACGGCATGGTGATGGTCGGCCTGCCCTATTCCGAACCGGAACTGAGTGCCACCAGTGCCGGCGGCACGCCCTATGGCGCCAGCCACATCGGCGGCGCGGCAGACGACCGGCCCATCACGGAAGATGAGCGTAAGCTCTGCATCGCGCTGGGCAAACGCCTGGCCCGCACCGCATTAAAACTCGCAGCCTGATGTCACTGGCCAGTGAAGCAAGGCAGTTCCTGCGCAGCACCCATAGCGGCATGCTGTGCACCAATTCGGTAAAATTCCCAGGCCATCCGTTCGGTTCCATTGCGCCTTTCGTGCTGGATCACGACGGCCAACCGCTGCTGTTGATCAGCACGTTGGCGGAACACACAAAGAACGTCATGACCGATTGCCGCGTCTCGCTGCTGGTGTTTGCCGGCGCCGAGGACCTGCAAGCCAACGCGCGCCTGACGCTACTGGGCGAGGCGGAGCAGACCGACAAACAGGATGAACTGCTGCAGGCTCGCTACCTGCGATATTTGCCGCAAGCCGCGCAATACTTCACCATGCACGATTTCCTCTTTTACCGGCTGCAGATTCAGCATGCGCGTTACATCGCCGGCTTCGGCAGCATGGGTTGGCTCGACGGCGCGGAATTCAGATCGCCGCGCACTCCGCTGACCGCACAGGAAGCCGGCATCATCGAACACATGAACCAGGACCACCAGACCAACATGAAAAGCTACTGCCGGCATTTTCACGGCATCACCCCGCAGCAGATCGAGATGGTCGGCATCGACAGCGACGGCTTCGACCTGCGGGCTGATGCACAGATGCTGCATTTCAACTTTGCACACCCCATCCATGACGCCATGGAAGCACGTGCCGCGCTGGTTGAAATGGCAAAGGCTTGCCAGCCATGAAGCACCTGCCGCCCATGACACGCATACTCAGAACCGGCGCCAGCGTCAGCCTGATTGCCCTCATTTTGCTCTGCCTCGCTTGGGAAGGCTGGCTGGCACCGTTGCGGCCGGAAGGCTCCATGCTCATCCTCAAGGCCGTGCCGCTGCTATTGCCGCTGTTCGGTATCCTGCGCGGCAAACGCTACACCTATCAGTGGACGTCCATGTTCATCCTGCTCTACTTCACGGAGGGCGGGGTCAGGGCCTGGTCGGATGCCGGACTGTCGGCACAGCTGGCTTTGCTTGAAGTCCTGCTCACCGTAGTTTTCTTTTTCTGCGCGATTTTTTACGCAAGACTGACTCGCAATCCTCGTAGTTGATGCATTTTCCGCATTAAAACTTGTGCACGACTCGGTTATAATCAGCCCATGCGTATCCTACTATCCAATGATGACGGCTACTTTGCGCCCGGCCTCAATATCCTGGCGGAGCATCTCTCCGAAATTGCCGAAATCCTGGTAGTAGCACCGGAACGCAATCGCAGCGGTGCCAGCAACTCCCTGACACTGGACCGCCCGCTCAC
>JAEWTK010000111.1 GCA_023459535.1 Pseudomonadota bacterium | reverse complement strand
TCGCGACCCTTTTGATGACCGGTCACCATCACCGGCTGCCCTTCGAATCTGGCCATGCCGCCGACAATCGCCGGGTCGTCGGCATAGGCACGATCACCGTGTAATTCCTCGAAATCGGTAAACAGTCCGCTGATGTAATCCAGGGTGTAAGGGCGCTGCGGGTGCCGTGCAACTTGAGAAATCTGCCAGGCCGTGAGCTTGCTGTAGATATCCTTGGTCATCGACTGATTCTTTTCCTGCAGTCGGGCAATCTCCTCGGAAATATCGACGGCGGAATCTTCCTGCATATAACGCAGTTCTTCGATCTTCGCCTCTAATTCGGCGATAGGTTGTTCAAATTCCAGAAAACTGGTTTTCATAGCGGTACCTTGTATTGCGTATGTCTCGAATTATAGTGGATTCATGCCCGCCCCTGTTAACTCAAATGGACAGAACCCTGTGGTCACAACATTCAGTTATAAAGCACCCTGACATTATCATCGCTCAACCAGCGACGCAGACCGGCGAGCAGCTCATCATGCAGTTCGACGCGCCAGGAATCACCCAGCATCAGTTCGACACGCGCGCCATCATTATGATATTCGACCTTGACCATGCAGCCTCTACGCTCATCCGACGGTTCGCGTCGACAGTAAGGCGACAGCAACTCCTTCAGTTTGCGCGCATCAGACTGGCCGTTACATGAGATCTTCAGCATGCTGGCATGCGCGCTTCTTGCCGAGGCAAGATCATGAAGCTTGCGGGCATTGACCCGGATGCCACCACTGAAGTCATCATTACTGACGCGCCCTTCAACGACCAGCAGCATATCTTCCTTCACCAAATGTGCATTCTGATTGAGCAGTTCGTTGCCAACGACGATCTCGATACGGGCGGTAGTATCGTCCAGTGTCACAATCGCCATTTTGCCACGACTGGTCATGCGGATACGGATACCCGTGACGACTCCTGCCAGCAACTGCGGTTGATCCTTGGGCGCCAGTGTTGCCAAGCTGCCTCGCACAAAACTCGCCAGTTCCTTCTGATAGCCCAGATAGGGATGGCCGCTGAGATAGAAGCCCAACGCCATTTTCTCCTGCTGCAAGCGTTCCGCATCACTCCACTCATCGACCTCCGGCAACACGTGGGCGACACTATCCGAAAGTGACCCGAACAAACTGTCTTGCCCGCTGGCGGCGCCACTCTGTTCAGCCGCGCTGATAGCAAGACTGACGCCTGCCAGCAAGGCTGCCCGGTTGGGCTGCAACTTGTCGAAAGCACCGGCGCGAATCAGCGACTCGATCACGCGGCGGTTGACCTTGCGTAGATCCAGGCGCTGACAGAAATCGAACAGATCCTTGAACGGGCCGTCGGCCTGTCTTGCTGCCAATATCACTTCAATAGCCGCGAGGCCGGTGCCCTTGATCGCACCCAGGCCATAAAGTATCTGCTTGTCATTGACCGGCTGGAAACGATATTCACTCTGATTGATATCCGGCGGCAGCACCTCGACACCATTCTGCAAACAGTCGTCATGGAAAATATGCACGCTATCCGTGTTGTTCATGTCGGCCGACATGGAGGCCGCAAGGAAAGCCGCAGGGTAATGCGCCTTCAGGTAGGCCGTGTGGTAAGCCACCAGTGCATATGCCGCCGCATGCGACTTGTTGAAGCCGTAGCTGGCGAACTTCTCCATCAGGTCGAACACTTCCTCCGCCTGACGGGCCGGCGTGCCGTTCTTCACAGCGCCTTCGACGAAAATGGCGCGCTGTTGCGCCATTTCTTCGGCTTTTTTCTTGCCCATGGCCCGACGCAACAGGTCGGCACCACCGAGACTGTAGCCGGCAACCACTTGGGCGATCTGCATGACCTGTTCCTGATAGACCATGATGCCGTAGGTTTCCTTCAGCACCGATTCGGTCGCCGGGTGCGGGTATTCGACCCGTTGCAGCCCATGTTTGCGGCGGCAGAAATCCGGAATCAGGTCCATTGGACCCGGCCGATAAAGCGCGACCAGCGCGATGATGTCCTCGAACACGTCCGGCTTGGCCTGCTTCAGCATGTCCTTCATACCGCGTGATTCCAGCTGGAACACGGCTGTGGTATTCGCCGCCTTCAACAGCTCAAATGTCGGCTTGTCGTCGAGCGGCATGGTTTCAAACGCTAGCGGTGGCAGCCCCTGCGCGGCGCGCTGGCGGTTGGCATTGACCAGCGCCATATCGAGAATCGTCAGTGTCCGCAGACCGAGAAAGTCGAACTTGACCAGACCGACCGCCTCGACATCATCCTTGTCATACTGACTGACTAGGCTCTCACCGCCCGCCTGGCAATAGATCGGCGAAAAGTCGGAGATCTTGCCGGGCGAGATCAGCACACCACCGGCATGCATGCCGATATTGCGCGTCAGGCCTTCCAGCCGGAGCGCCAGCTCCATCAGTTCCCTGACCTCTTCTTCCTGCTCGAAACGCTCCTGCAGTTGCGGCTCTTTCTCCATTGCCTTGGGCAGTGTGATCCCCAGTTCGTTGGGAATCAGTTTGGCAATGCCATCGACGAAATTGAAAGGCAAGTCCAGCACACGCCCCACATCCCGGATCACGGCCTTGGCCGCCATGGTCCCGAAGGTGGCGATCTGCGAAACGGCATCCAGGCCATACTTGTGTTTCACATAGTCGATGACGCGGTCGCGCCCTTCCTGACAGAAGTCGATATCGAAGTCGGGCATGGAGACACGTTCCGGATTAAGGAAACGTTCGAATAGCAAGGCATAGCGCAGCGGATCCAGATCAGTGATGCCGAGGCTATAGGCCACGACGGAACCGGCACCGGAGCCGCGGCCAGGCCCGACCGGCACGCCATTGTTTTTGGCCCAGTTGATGAAGTCCGCCACGATCAGGAAATAGCCGGGAAAACCCATCTGAATGATGATGCCGACCTCGAATTCCAGGCGTTGCAGGTATTCCGGACGCTTGGCATCGCGCACAGCGGCGTCCGGATACAGCACTTCAAGGCGCCGCTCCAGCCCGGCACGCGCCTGTGCGTCAAGATATTCGTCCAGACTTTCGTTGTTGGGGGTCGGGAATTGCGGCAGATAATTCTTGCCCAGCGTCAGTGCCAGATTGCAACGCTTGGCGATCTCCACGCTGTTGGTCAGCGCCGAAGGAATATCGGCAAACAGTTCGGCCATCTGCGCCTGGGTCTTGAAATGCTGTTCGGCCGTAAAATGCTGCGGGCGTCGCTTATCGGCCAGCACATAGCCTTCCGAAATACATACCCGCGCTTCATGTGCCTTGAAACTGTCGGGCTCGATGAACTGAATCGGGTGCGTCGCCACCACTGGCAGCTGTAATTCAGCCGCCAACCCCATGGCGCGATTCACATAGATTTCCTGCTGCGCATGGCCGCAACGCTGCAATTCGATATAAAAACGGTTGGGGAACAAACTGGCCCAATCTTCGGCGAGTTGGCGGGCCAATGGCAGATTGGATTGTAGCAAGGCCTGCCCGACATCACCGGCCATGGCGCCCGATAACAGGATCAGGCCGTCTGTACCCGACTCCTGCAGCCATTCTCGTTTGATTTCCGCGCGACCTCTGTGCTGGTTCTGCAGATAGGCCTGCGTCAGCAGCTGACACAGTTTCAGATAGCCGGCCTGCGTCTGGCACAACAGCAGGATACGGAAGGGTTGATCGCGGTTGACCGTATTCTCCAGCCACAGATCGCAGCCGATGATCGCCTTGATTCCGCTGCCACGTGCAGCCTTGTAGAACTTGATGGCACCGAACAGGTTGCTGAGATCCGTCAATGCCAGCGCGGGCATACGATCAGCAGCAGCGCGCTCGACATACTCATCGATACGCACGGTACCATCCACAACGGAATACTCACTGTGGCAGCGCAGATGGATGAAGGAAGGCTGTTGCATAGAGCGTAATTTTACCTGATTCGCGTCTGCTATTCGCCGATTACAGGTAAGGATTTTATTTCGAATCAGGACGCAGCTTGCACCCTGATTCGAACACTACATAGTGACGGTAGCCTGGCCGAGGTGAATATTGATTTCAGCCAGCAGATCGTCATCCTGCACCGGTTTACCCAGGAACGCGTTGACGCCGATTTCCTTGGCGTGGCTCTGGTGCTTCTCGGCTGTACGTGAACTGATCATGATGATCGGAATACCTGCCGTATCAGCATCGCCGCGCACGTTGCGGGCGAATTCGAAACCGTCCATGCGTGGCATCTCAATATCGAGCAGAATGATATCCGGCCTGGTTTCCGGCAACAGTTGCAGGGCATCCATGCCATCCTTGGCCGTCACCACCTGATAGCCTTCGCGTTCCAGCGTGCGACCAAGAACCTTGCGCATGGTCAGCGAGTCGTCCACCACCATGACGGTTGGCT
The DNA here is from genome assembly GCA_023459535.1 of Pseudomonadota bacterium. GTDB lineage: Bacteria > Pseudomonadota > Gammaproteobacteria > Burkholderiales > Methylophilaceae > UBA6140. The sequence goes on along the minus strand of JAEWTK010000111.1, from coordinate 1,799 downwards.
TGGTCGCAACCGCAGCTTCAGCTTCCAGCACCCGTGCATGACTGACCACAATGACTTCGCGATTGGCCATCTGCACCGGATTGACGATCAGAACGATCTTGCCGTCACCCATCACCGTTGCCCCAGTGATACCAGGCACGCGGGCAAGTTGCGACCCGATAGGCTTCATGACCACTTCCTGGTTGCCGATGATCTCGTCGACATGCAAGGCAATGCGGTTGGTACCACTACGCAACAGCAATATCGGCGTATAAGTCAGTTGCTCAGGTTCTGCATCCGCTTCACCAATCAGTCTGGAGAAATAGTGTATCGGATATTCGCGGTCTGCCCAGTGAATAGCCTTGGCTTCATAAGCCGCGGCCAGCAGCCCGGTTTTCAGTTTCTGCAGCTGTTCGACCATGATGGATGGCAAGGCGTACAGGTGAGTACCCGAACGCACCAGTACCACCTGCGCAACAGAAAGTGTCACCGGCAGATAGATCGTGAACACGGCACCGTGTTCCGGTGAGTTGAATACTTCAATACGGCCGCCGAGTGCAGTAATGTCACCACGTACGGCATCCAGACCAACGCCACGGCCGGAAATCTGTGTCACATCAACGGCTGTCGAGAATCCGGGTTCGAAGATGATAGCCATCAGGCTTTGTTCGCTGGTTTCCTGATCCGGCTGTATCAAACCATTCTGAATAGCTTTTTCACGGACTCTGTCCAGCTTGATACCGGCGCCATCGTCGGCGACGGTAATGACGATTTCATCGTTTTCGCGCTTGACCTTGAGCTGAACGCTGCCGGTTTCCGGCTTGTGCAGTTTTTTCCGCTGCGCCACGGGCTCAATGCCGTGACCGACAGAGTTCCGCAACAAATGCTCGAGCGGCGCGCCGATCTTGTCCAGCACGCTACGGTCGATATCCACCGATTCACCATCGATTGTCAGCTCGACCGGCTTGTTCAATTCATGCGCGGTCTGGCGGACGATACGATGCAGACGCTCGGAAATCACCGAGAACGGCACCATACGCACATTCATCAGGCCATACTGCAACTCACGATTCATGCGGGCCTGTTGCTGTAACGCAGATTCGGTCTCGTCCAGATTGTTCAACAATCCGTTCTGAATGGTGGAAACGTCGTTCACGCTCTCAGCCATCATGCGTGTCAGTTCCTGCAGACGCGTGAACCGGTCAAATTCCAGCGGATCGAAAGCTTCCTGCGTTTCCTGCAGCAAAGTCATGCGCGACTGCATCTGACTTTCCGTTTCGATTTCCAGCTCACGCAGATAACTGCGCAAACGGAAGACGCTTTCCGTCAGATCCAGAGAGAAGTGCTTGAAGCCCTGCATTTCCTGCTCCATGCGCGAACGGGCGATACTGACCTCGCCGGCCTCGTTGATCAACCGGTCCAGCATATCCGCACGCATACGCAAGAACTGCGCACGACGATTGCCGCCTCGGCTGACGGCCGCCTCATCCTTGCGACCAACGGCAGATTCACCAGTCAGTTCCTCAAGGAATACACCGATGCTGTCAACATCCTGGAACATGTCGTCGAAATCGGCTGGTGTAACCTTTTTCTTCAGCGCCTGAATCACGCGGTCTTCCATATTATGGACGACATTGCCCATTTCAGACTGGCCGGCCATGCGAGCACTGCCCTTCAGCGTATGCAATGCGCGTTGCAATGCATCCGGATGGCTGTTGTCCTGCGGCGCCTTGCGCCATGCGCGCAACTCATTACCGATTTGCGGCACCAGCTCACGGGCTTCTTCGGTAAAGATGGTTAGCAGTTCCTGATCCAGCGGA
>JAEWTK010000110.1 GCA_023459535.1 Pseudomonadota bacterium | reverse complement strand
CCGCTGCTCGGTCTCGGTCTCGCGTTTGCCGCCGGCATCGGCCTCGTCAGCTGGTTCTTCGCGCGGCCTTTCCTCACCAGCGCACATGGACACTTCGATATTCCGCTGCTGGGTGACATCGAACTCGCCTCGGTCATCATCTTTGACCTCGGCGTGTATCTGGTCGTGGTAGCCACCGTGCTGCTAATCCTGACCGAACTTGGTCGCCTGCATTACAGAAAGGAAAACGCCTGATGGAAGCCATGCTCGCCATCGCGATCGGTCTGCTATCGAGCTGCGGCGTCTATCTGATGCTGCGCGCGCGCACCTTCCCGGTCATCCTCGGCCTGACGCTGCTGTCCTACGCCGTCAACCTGTTCCTGTTTGCCAGCGGCCGCCTGGTGGTCAACGCGCCGCCCATCATCAGTAACGAAGCCAGCCACTACACCGACCCGATTCCGCAAGCGCTGGTGCTGACCGCCATCGTCATCGGCTTCGGCATGACCGCCTATATCGTCACGCTGGCTCTACGCGGCCTGTCCGAATCCGGCGGTGACCATGTCGACATGCCGGCACCTGCAGATGACACCAGCCACGCCGCCAGCAAGCACCGGCCGGAACAAGCATCATGAGTTCAAGCTTCATCAATTCGAGCATCATGCATAGCCCGATCCTGCCTATCCTGATCCCGTTCATCGCCAGCACCCTGCTGCTGATATCAAGCAGCCGCAGCGCCTGCCTGCAGCGTGGCATCAGCGCGCTGGCCGTTGTAATGCTGCTGCTCGCCGCCGGCCATCTGCTATGGCTGACCGATACCGGCAACCCCTTGAGTTACGCACTCGGCGAGTGGTCGCCGCCGTTCGGCATCACGCTGGTCGCCGACCGCCTGGCAGCATTGGGTGTCATGGTGACCTCGATACTGGCAGCGGCCGCCCTGCTCTATGCCAGCGCAGGCTTTGATCAGAAAGGTCGGCATTTCCATGCCATCTTCCAGTTACAACTGGTAGGCATCAACGGCGCCTTCCTGACCGGCGACGTCTTCAACCTGTTCGTCTTCTTCGAAGTGATGCTGCTCGCCTCCTACATCCTGCTGGCGCACGGCGGTGGCCCCAACAAGAGCCGCGCGGGCTTTGCCTATGTCACGCTCAACCTTGCCGGTTCCGCTGTGTTCCTGATCGCCCTCGGACTGATCTACGGCACGCTTGGCACCCTCAATCTGGCCGATATTGCGCTGCAGCTGCAAAACATCCCTGCCGAGAAGACCGCACTGGTGCGCGTCGCCGGTGCACTGCTGATTACCGTGTTCGTACTGAAAGCTGCCGTGCTACCGCTGTCGTTCTGGTTGCCGCACGCCTATGCCGCGGCCGGGCCGGCGGTCGCGGCACTGTTCGCCATCATGACCAAGGTCGGCATCGTTGCCGTGCTGCGGGTACAGATGATCGCCTTCGACGCCGCCCCGGCCACGGCCGGGCTGGTCGGCGACTGGATGGTGATCGCCGCGCTGGCCACCATCGTTTTCGCCGCGCTAGGGATCCTCACAGCCAAGAGCCTGCAGGCACTGGTCGCCTGGCTGGTGCTTGGCTCCGCAGGCGTGCTGCTGATTGTGCCGTCATTGAGCGGCAGCCTGACTACAGCGGCCGCACTGTATTATCTGGTGCAATCCGCCATTGTCGGTGCCGCCTTCTTCATGCTGGCCGGCCTGATTCGTGATGCCCGCGGACCTGCTGGCGACGGCCTGTTGCGGGCAGAGAAAGTCACCAGTATCAGCCTGCAGATTGGATTTTTACTGTTGGCAGCGACTGCCGCCGGCCTGCCGCCATTTTCCGGTTTCGTCGGCAAATTGATGCTGCTCTCGGCGGTAAGCCAGAGTTCCATGGCCGCTGCCATCTGGGCCGTGATTCTTGTCTCCGGCCTGCTGACTACGGTCGCGCTGGCCAAGGCCGGTAGCCGACTGTTCTGGGAAGCGCCGCCGGAAGACGAAATCCATCAGGAGCCGATAGCACAAGCAGCCGTCAGAAGCTGGCGCCAGTATCTGGCGACCTTCGGCCTGATTGCGGTTTCCATGCTGCTCGTAATCTTTGCAAAGCCGGTATCAGACTTCACACAGCGCACTGCTGCACAGCTACATGAACCATCGCAATACATCGACGCGGTGATTCCTGACCATGCTGCGATACCGAGGATGACCAGACCATGAGACGTTTCTTCCCGCATCCGGCCCTCTCCATTGCCATCTTCCTGCTCTGGATGGCACTCAACAATGCATCCTCGCTGGCACACGCTGTCCTGGCACTGATCCTGGCGATTGGCCTGCCGCTGCTCACCCGCCGCTTTTGGCCCGAGCATCCACCCAGCGTCAAACTGCTGCCGGCGATCAAGCTGCTCAGTATCGTTCTCTGGGATATTCTGCTGGCCAGTATCGATGTCGCCAAACTGGTGCTGGGCCCGACCAAGCGTATCAAGCCGGCTTTCATCGAAGTGCCGCTGGATATGCAAGACCCTTTCGTCGGCACCCTGCTAGCCAGCATTGTCTCGCTGACGCCGGGGACCGTATCCATCGATATCGATCGCAGCCGCTGGGTGTTGCAGGTGCATGCACTCAATGTAGATGATCGCGAAGCGACGATACGCGCCATCAAGACGCGCTATGAGCAACCGTTGAAGGAGATATTCTCATGCTGAACGCCGTTATCCAGATCGCCTTTGCCATGATCGCGCTGGCCATGGTGCTGAGCCTCTACCGCATGGTGCGCGGCCCGGATGCCACCGACCGCATCCTCGCGCTCGACACGCTCTACATCAACACCATCGCCCTGCTGGTGCTGCTCGGCATCAACACCAGCAACTCGGCCTATTTCGAATCCGCGCTGCTGATTGCCATCATGGGTTTTGTCGGCACGGTGGCGCTTTCCAAATATTTGTTGCGGGGGAACATCATCGAATGAATATCTGGACCGAAAGCCTGATCGCCCTCTTGATCCTGGTCGGTGCCAGCTTCACGCTGCTGGGCTCGATCGGCCTTGCGCGCCTGCCGGACTTCTTCATGCGCCTGCACGGCCCGACCAAGACCACGACGCTGGGTGTCGGCGCCATGGTCATCGCATCCGCCATCTATTTTAGCGTGAACGACCCCGGCATCAGTCTGCACGAGATCGCGGCCACCATGTTCCTCTTCATCACAGCGCCGGTCAGCGCGCACCTGCTTTGCAAAGCCGCACTGCACATCGCGCACAAGCCGGACAGCGAATCAGATCCTAAAGGTTAATCCCAGCTCCGGCCTTCATCGGCCGAACGCCGGCTGAACTGCTGGCCAGTTTCATCCTGCCAGGATATGTTCAACTGCTGACCATCCAACTGGAACTCGACCTGCTGCACAGGCTGGTCGGCAATGCGTTTCTTCGGTGAGGACACCCAAGCCTCGCCATCCATGCGCGCATAGAACAGACCCTTTCCGGGCTCCTGCCAGACCATGTGCCAGCCCCAATCACCACCCCGTTGCAACACCAACGGCTGATAGGTACAGGCAGATTCCCTACCGGAAAAACTGATGCGTTTTATTTCCGGCGCCTGCTCGCCGAGCAAGATCGCCAGATCATATTTCCCCGCTTCGAACTCATACACGGCCAACCTCACCACGCCATTCTGTTCGCTTTGCTGGCGAATTTCCTGCTTGCATCCCGGTTCGGCCAGTGCCGCCACAGAATACATC
>JAEWTK010000109.1 GCA_023459535.1 Pseudomonadota bacterium | reverse complement strand
CAACCACTTCGACCATGTGATCGATATCAAGGTGACGCTGAGCGTGGAAAAACTGGTACAGAAAGTTGAAGCTACTCTTCACGTACCCGGCAACGATCTGCACGTGGAATGCTCGGATGAAAACATGTACAGCGCCATCGACATGCTGACCGACAAGCTGGATCGCCAGGTCCTGAAGCACAAGGAAAAGCGCGGCGATCACCATCAGGTGAACGGTGCAGTCAAGCATCAGGCTGCCGAGTAAGCGGGGCATGGCCGGCACATCCAGCCCTTGTTCAGGATGCGCCGACCTGACCTGTCAGGAAAGATAGACATGCCCGAAATCAGTGTCGAAAAACTCTATCGCGATACCCGCCGTAACCTGAAACTCACCTGGGTTGCGGGCCTGAACGGCGGCGACAACATGCTGAGCAGCGAGACCGTCAGCAAACCCTCTCTGGCACTGATCGGGCACCTCAATTTCGTACACCCCAACCGCGTACAGGTACTGGGTTGTGCAGAGATGGATTACCTGCGCAGCCTTGCCAGCAAAGAGCTGCAACAATCCATTCATAACCTGTTTTCGACCGACCTTGCCGCTGTCGTCGTTGCCAACGGCGAAAAACCGCCGCAGGAACTGATCGACGCCGCCAACCAGTTGGACACGCCGCTGTTCACCACGCCGCTGCAAAGCCCGAGCCTGATGGATGTACTGAGCCACTACCTGTCACAGGCAGTGGCGGAAACGGTCAGTTTTCACGGCGTCTTCATGGAAGTGCAGGGCTTCGGCGTGCTGATCAAGGGCGATCCCGCCATCGGCAAGAGCGAACTGGCATTGGAACTCATTTCACGGGGCCACCGGCTGGTCGCCGATGACATCATCGATTTTTTCAAGGTAGCGCCCGACCGGCTGGAGGGTCGCTGCCCGCGGCTGCTGCAGGATTTCCTCGAAGTGCGCGGCCTTGGCGTGCTCAATATCCGCGAACTGTTCGGCGACAACTCGGTGAAACCGACCAAGCCACTGGACCTCATCATCCAGCTCGAACACGCGAACAAACTGATGAGCATGGAACTCGACCGCCTGAAGATCACTTCGCAACAGGAAAAGATCCTCGGCGTCAAAATCCCCAAATTCCTCATCCCGGTCGCCGCCGGCCGCAACATCGCGGTGCTGGTCGAAGTCGCGCTGCGCAACCACATGCTGCTGTTGCGCGGCATCAACGGCACCAAGCAGTTCATGCAACGGCAGGCGCGCGAGATGAAAAAAGCCATGCAGAAGAAGAGCTGACCTATGCAACTGGTCATCGTCACAGGGCTCTCCGGGTCCGGCAAGAGCGTGGTGCTGAAGGCGCTGGAAGATAGTGGCTATTATTGTGTCGACAACCTGCCGGCCACTCTGCTGGCCAACATTCCGCAACACCTGCACGGCCAGAGCCACGTGGCGATCAGCATGGATACCCGCAGTGAAGCGATCGAGGTTCTGCCGGAAGCGATCCAGCATCTGAAGGATCAAGGTCTGGATGTGCAGGTGCTATACCTGGAATCCAGCGTCGAAACCCTGGTCAAACGTTTCAGCGAGACGCGGCGGCGGCACCCGCTGAGCGATGAAAAAACCACACTGGCCGAAAGCATCCAGCGCGAGCGTGACATGTTGAGCCAGCTCGCCTATCTGGGGCACCGCGTCGATACCAGCGACCTCAGCGCCAACACACTGCGCAACTGGGTCAAGGATTTTGTCGCGCATGAACATCAGGGCATGACCCTGCTGTTCGCCTCCTTCGGCTTCAAGCACGGCATCCCGCTCGATGCCGATTTTGTCTTTGACGTGCGCTTCCTGCCCAACCCGCATTACGACCCGGTGTTGCGCCCGCTCACCGGGCATGATCAGGAGGTGAAGAGCTTCATGGAGAATCAGCCGGACGCGCTTGCCCTGTTCGACGACATCCGCAATTTCGTCGCACGCTGGCTACCGGCCTTCGTGCGCGACAATCGCAGCTATCTGACGGTCGCCATCGGCTGCACCGGCGGCCAGCACCGCTCGGTCTATTTTGTCGAAAAACTCGGGCAGCATTTCCGTAACGAAAAGCAGAAAGTACTGGTACGACATCGCGAACTGGAATGATGCGTGATGCAAACCTGAACTGGGGAGTAAGGTAAACACAGCATGATAGGAATATTGATAATAGCCCACGGCACGCTTGGTGAAAGCCTGATTCACTGCGCCAGCCATGTCATGGGCACCCGACCGGCGCAGCTCAAGCAGCTCGGCATAGGCAAGGACGACGACCCCTGCAACTTGTTGCCGGAGGCGCAAAAACTGGTTGAAGAGCTGGATCAGGGTGATGGCGTACTGATATTGTCAGACATCTATGGCGCCACCCCCTGCAACATGGTCAATCAGCTGCTGGTGGCCGGCCGGGTAGAAGGCATCGCCGGCGTCAACCTGCCGATGCTGGTACGTACCCTGACCTACAGACACAATGATCTCAGAACACTGATAACAAAAGCACTGAGTGGCGGCCGTGAAGGCGTCATCCATTTCACCGACCTGGACTAATTTCCGACCTAACCTAGGGCAAGAAAAATGCTGAAAAGAGATATCGAAATCATCAACAAACTGGGCATGCATGCCCGCGCTTCGACCAAGCTGACACAAACCGCCGGCCTGTACAAATCTGAGATCTGGCTGGAACGCAACAACCGCCGCGTCAATGCCAAGAGCATCATGGGGGTCATGATGCTGGCGGCTAGCAAGGGCAGTATCATCAGCATCGAAACCAACGGCCCGGACGAACAGGCGGCGATGGATGCACTGGTCGACCTTATCAACAGTCGCTTCGGTGAGCCGGAATAAGCAGCAGCCAAGCGGACCGCACGCCATGATAACAACAGAAAACAAATCCTTGGCTACACCCATTATGCAGACGCTGCAGACCTTATCCATCGCGAGCATAGCCATGAATAAAGTAGGCAACTCAATATCGTCGCGGCAGTGGATGTGGAAATGAGCTTTGCTTTTATAAGGGGTTACGCTCTATGAGCTTCACTTTTTTTGAGGGTTACGCTCTATGAGCTTCACCATGCACGGCGTAGGCGTCTCCGGCGGCATCGCCATCGGCCGCGCGCATCTGGTCTCGCATGCGCTGCTGGAAGTCGCACATTACCTGATTCCAGAGGCGCTGGTGCCGCAGGAAGTCCAGCGCTTCAAGGATGCCATCGCCACGGTCAGGAATGACCTTGAGACCATCCGCAGCCAGCTGACGCCGAACGCGCCGGCCGAACTCAGCTCCTTCATCAACACGCATCTGATGATCCTTGCCGACCGCTCGCTGTCGGTGGTTCCGGCCGAAATCATCGCCAACGAGTTCTGCAATGCCGAGTGGGCCTTGAAACAGCAGATGGACGACCTGGTCGAGCAGTTCGAGAAGATCGACGACGACTATCTGCGCGAACGCAAACACGATGTGGTGCAAGTGGTCGAACGCGTCATCAAGGTACTGCTCGGCCACCCTAGCCAGGTACCGGTCGAGGAGCAGGAAAGCGCCATCATTCTGGTTGCGCACGACCTGTCGCCGGCTGATACCATCCAGTTCAAACATCACAAGTTCGCCGCCTTCATTACCGATGTCGGCGGTGCGACATCGCATACGGCGATCCTGGCGCGCAGCCTGAACATCCCGTCCATCGTCGCCCTGCAGCGGGCGCGCGGCCTGATCCGAGACGGCGAACTGATCATCGTCGATGGCAATCAGGGTGTGGTCGTCGTCAATCCGGACAAGGGCACCCTGGCCGAATACCACCTGCGGCAGGAACAGTTCGAGCTCGAGCAGCAGAAACTCAAGCGCCTGAAATCGACCCGCGCCATCACGCTGGATGGCACCACGGTCGAACTGCTGGCCAATATCGAAGTACCGTCTGACGTCACCAAGGCCAAGGCGGCCGGTGCCACCGGTGTCGGCCTCTACCGCACCGAATTCCTCTTCATGAACCGACGCGAGATGCCGGACGAGGAAGAACAGTATCTGGCTTACCGCAAGGTGGCGGAATCGATGAAAGGCCTGCCGGTCACCATCCGCACGCTGGATATCGGCGCCGACAAGGAGATGAATCCGGACACGGTGCGCACCTGCACCAACCCGGCGCTCGGCCTGCGCGCCATCCGCCTGTGCCTGGCCGAACCGTTGATCTTCCACACGCAACTGCGCGCGCTGTTGCGCGCCTCGCATTACGGCAACATCAAGATCCTCATCCCCATGCTGTCCAATCTGGCCGAACTGCGTCAGACCCTGCAGATGGTGGAGCGCGCCAAACTCAGCCTGCAAAAACAACACATCCCGTTCAAGCAGGATATCCAGGTCGGCGGCATGATCGAGATCCCGGCCGCCGCTATTTGCGCCGATGCCTTTGCCCGCGAACTGGATTTTCTCTCAATCGGCACCAACGACCTGATCCAGTACACACTGGCCATCGACCGCACCGACGACACGGTTTCGCACCTCTACAACCCGTTGCATCCGGCCGTGCTCAATCTGATTTTGAACACGATCAAGGCGGCAATGCGCGCCGGCAAGGAGGTCTCGGTCTGCGGCGAAATGGCCGGCGACCCCGCCTTCACCCGCTTGCTACTCGGTTTCGGCCTGCGCCATTTCTCCATGCATTCGGCGCAGATCCTCGCCGTCAAAAATCAGGTGCTGAAAAGCGATGTGCCACAACTGATGCATGCGGCACGCAAGATCCTGGCGACACAGGAAATCGACAAAATTGAACCAATGCTGCAAAAACTCAATCTGCTATAAGGGGGTAACAACATGTCCGATATCATTGCACCAGCCAACGCCGATGAAAAAAACATTGCCGTCGTCACCCACATCACCGGCATCTTTTTCAGCATTTTCCCCGGCCTCATCGTCTGGCTCTTGAAAAAGGACGAAAGCCCCTACATATCAGAACAGGCGCGTGAAGCCCTGAACTTCCAGATCACGCTGCTGATCGCCTACCTGATCGCCGGCGTACTGGTATTCGTCCTGATCGGATTCCTGCTGTTCTTTCTGGTCTGGCTCGCCAACATCGTCTTCAGCATCCTGGCCGCCGTCGCTGCCAGCAAGGGCGAGAATTACCGTTATCCCATCAGCTTACGTTTGATTAACTAGGAAAAGTAATGAGTACAGCGCAACACACCACCCTCACCGACAACCCCTTGCTCGATTTCAGCGGCCTGCCGCAATTCGACCGAGTGCAGCCGCAGCATGTCGTGCCTGCGGTCGAGCAGTTGCTGACGGAGGGTCGTGCGCTGCTGGAAAAACTGGCAACCGACCCCGCCGAACCGCGTTGGGACAACTTCGCACGCCCGCTGGAGGACATGGAAGAACGCATCTCGCGCGCCTGGTCGCAGGTCGGCCACATGAACGCGGTGGTCAACAG
>JAEWTK010000108.1 GCA_023459535.1 Pseudomonadota bacterium | reverse complement strand
CCACACCGTAATGCGTATCGACTGTCACGATATCGCCGATATGGATGGAATCATCCAGTAGCAGGATGAAACCGCTGGCATAGTTGCTTGCAATCTTCTGCAGACCAAATCCCAGACCAACACCCAGCGCCCCGCCGAATACGGAAAGCAGAGTGATATCCAGCCCGACAGCAGAAAGCGCGAACAACACGGCGATCAGCGAGAAGAAGATACGCACAAGCTTGCTCAACACGACACGGACGTTCATGTTGATTTGTTCCGCCTCCATCAAGCGGTTCTCGATCAAACGGCTGATCCAGAGCGCACCGAACAAGGTAACCAGAATGATCAGTATGGCCTGCAACAGCAGCAACAGCGTCAACTCGCCCTTGCCTACTGCAAACCTGACACCATCAAGTGCTGCCAGGATATCAGGTAGCACACCGACGAGATGCAGCGCCAGCACCAACCAAACAATACCGGCAACGGTACCTTCCATGGTGCGCACCCAACCGCCGGGAGTGAAGATATATCGTAGCGCATAGATCGCCAGCCGGATGACCGCCATGGCCAGCAACAGCGTCATGGCCAGCTTGAGCAGACTCACATCCTGCCAGTGACTCAGCACCAGATATCCGCAATAGACAAAAATCAGCGAAGACAGCGGGAACAGAACGCGATTGATACCCCCTATCCCCACCTTCCAGCGCTCAGCGGCACGACGCATGACATAGGCGCGCAGTATGCCGTTGGCAGACCACGCCAGCAGCAAGCCCAGTGCGATGACGCTCACCTGCCAGAGCAAGACCGGTGTATTGTTACCCGACTGAAGTTCCTGCCAGATCAAGATCATCTCGGGGTTCATCAGACGCCTCTATAGCAATACGATACTGGCAAGGCCAAGGAAGATGAAAAATCCGCCACTATCCGTCATCGCTGTAATCAGCACACTGGAACCGACTGCAGGATCCTTGCCGAATTTGGTCATCATCAGGGGAATCAGAACGCCCATGACAGCGGCCAGCAACAGATTCATGGTCATCGCAGCCGTCATGACCATACCCAGCGCCACATTGTCATAAAGCAGGTAGGCCACCACCCCCAGCACACTGCCCCAGATCAGGCCATTCAACAACGCAATGCCAAGTTCCTTCTTCAGCAACGTCTTCATATTATGCGAAGCCACCTGACCCAAAGCCAGACCACGCACGATCATCGTGATGGTCTGATTGCCGGAATTACCTCCGATACCGGCAACAATCGGCATCAAGGCGGCCAGCGCCACAATCTTTTCGATCGAACCCTCGAATGCGCCAATCACGCGCGAGGCGACAAATGCCGTCACCAGATTGACTGCCAGCCAGGTCCAACGATTCTGCACGGCCTTCCACACCGAGGAGAACATGTCTTCGTCCTCGCTCAGACCGGCCAGTGACAGCATGTCGCTTTCCGCTTCTTCACGAATGAAGTCCATCACCGTATCCACCGTCAAACGGCCGATCAGTTTGTTGTTGGCGTCGACCACCGGAGCAGTGACCAGGTCATAACGCTCGAATGCCTTGGCTGCATCGGTTGCCTTGTCTTCCGGATGGAACACCACGGCATCGTCCGCCATGACCTCATCCACACCCAACTCGGGGTCGCTGACCACGATACGTTTCAGTGGCAGCACGCCGTGCAGCACATCGTGCCGGTCAACGACAAACAGCTTGTCCGTGTGGTCCGGCAGATTGCCGATACGGCGCAAATAACGCAGGGCGACTTCCAGCGAGATATCCTCGCGGATGGTCACGATATCGAAGTCCATCAAGGCGCCTACTGCATCTTCCGGATAGGACAAGGCTGATTGCAGCCGCTCGCGATTACCTGCATCCAGACTCTCCAGCAGGTCCTGCAACACGTCCTTGGGCAGGTCATGTGCCAGGTCCGCTAGTTCATCCGTATCGAGTTGTTCAGCCGCAGCCAGCAACTCCTCGCTGTCCATGTCGGCGATCAGCGTCTGCCTGACCGCATCCGACACCTCCAGCAGGATATCGCCGTCACGCTCGGCTTTTACCAGGTCCCAGACTTCAAGACGTTCCTCCAGCGGCAGCGCTTCAAGAATGTAGGCGACGTCAGCCGGATGCAACTCATCCAGCTTCTTCTGCAGTTCGGTAAGATTCTGTCTGTGGACGATGGTCTCGACCAGAGGTTGATTCGGCATATCCTGCCTGTGCACCAGGCCTTCGACCAGTTTGTGCTTGTGCAGGAGCGCGATGACTTGTTGCAGGCTTTCTTGCAAGCTTTCTTTTGATTCTTGAATTTCAGCCATTGGTTAGCCCACAAGTATTTGATTGGAATTAAAATGGACCGGGGTATCTCCCCAGACGTTATTATGGTGGTTTTTCCGGCCACGGAAAACGCTTATCCGCCAATTAGTCGGCAGATTGTACAAAAAACAGGAAATTCATTGCCCATGCCACATGATTTCATACTCTACGGCACCTCGGCCTGCCATCTGTGCGAACAGGCGACTGAAATGCTCGCAACACTTGCATCGCATGGCTTACGCTGGCAGGAGATCGACATCAGCAACGAAGACCGGCTTTTGACCCGTTACGGCACGAAAATACCAGTGCTGCGTGACATCTCCACCGGCCTGGAACTGAACTGGCCCTTCGATCGTAACGATGTCATCAGCCTGCTGAACTCGACTACAAGCCAGACATCAGGCTGACCGATAAAAAGCAAAAAGCCGGTGCTAGACCGGCTTTTTTGCAAGATGCGACCAGCAGCTGCTTTATTCTGCAGCAGCAGCAGCTACTTCCACTTCTGCTTCTGGACGATCAACCAGTTCAACCAGTGCCATCGGCGCATTGTCACCAACGCGGAAACCGCACTTGAGGATACGCAGATAACCGCCGTTACGTGTCTGATAGCGTGGGCCCAGTTCATTGAACAGTTTGCCGACGATATCACGGTCACGTGTGCGGCTGAAAGCCAGACGACGATTTGCCAGCGTTGCATTCTTGCTCAAGGTAATCAAGGGCTCGGCTACACGACGCAGTTCCTTGGCCTTAGGCAGCGTTGTCTTGATGACTTCATGGCGCAACAAAGAGTTGGCCATGTTACGCAACATCGCCTGACGATGGCTGCTGGTACGATTTAATTTACGATTGCTGTTGCGATGACGCATAGTGATACCCTCACACCTTTTCCAGACCGACCGGTGGCCAGTTTTCTAATTTCATGCCCAATGTCAGGCCCTTGGATGCCAGAACATCCTTGATCTCGTTCAGAGATTTACGACCAAGATTAGGCGCTTTAAGTAATTCATTTTCACTGCGTTGAATCAGGTCACCGATATAATAGATATTTTCGGCCTTGAGACAATTGGCTGAACGTACAGTCAGCTCCAGATCGTCTACCGGACGCAACAGGATCGGATCGACTTGCGGTGAATGCTTGACTTCAATCTCAGTCGGCGCGCCTTCAAGATCAGCGAACACTGCCAGTTGACCCATCAGAATACGCGCTGCATCGCGGATAGCCTGTTCCGGCTCAACCACACCATTGGTCTCGACATCCATGATCAGCTTGTCAAGGTCAGTGCGCTGTTCAACACGAGCACTTTCAACCTGATAGCTGACCTTGTTGATCGGGCTGAAGGAAGCGTCGACCATGATAAAGCCCAGCACACGATCCTCATCCACACCCTTTTGGCGGACGGGCACTGGCTGATATCCACGACCCATCTCCACCTTGACTTCCAGGTTCAACTTGCCGCCCTTGGTCAGATGTGCGATGACATGATTCGGATTAACGATCTCAGCGTCATGGCCGGTTTCAAAATCACCGGCAGTAACGACACCTTCGCTGGACTTATTCAGCGTCAGGACGGTTTCCGTCTTGTTGTTCAGCTTGAGTGCGACCCCCTTCAGATTCAAAAGGATGTCAACAACGTCTTCCTGAACGCCATCAATAGTGGAGTACTCATGTACAACACCGTCAATCTTCACTTCTGTAATTGCATAGCCAGGAATGGAGGAAAGCAATACACGACGCAGCGCATTGCCCAGCGTGTAACCAAAACCACGCTCCATAGGCTCAAGTGTTACCTTTGCACGCAATGGTGACAACACTTCTACGTCAACCACACGCGGCTTTAAATATTCTGTCGGACTGTTTTGCATAAACTTTCCTTATGACCCTTAACTGACAGGGTTTAATTACTTGGAATAAAGTTCGACGACGAGAGACTCGTTGATCGTAGCTGGCAGCTCATCACGTTGCGGCTTGGCCTTGAAGGTGCCCTTCAGCGCCTTGACGTCAACGGCAATCCACTCCGGGAAGCCACGCTGTTCGGCTGCTTCCAGCGCACCCTTGATGCGCAGCTGACTCTTGGCGGACTCAGCCACTTGAATCTCATCACCAGGACGCACCTGATAGGATGGAATGTTTACACGCTTGCCATTGACCAGAATGCTGTTGTGGCGAACGATCTGACGTGCCTCTGTACGTGATGCACCAAAGCCCATGCGGTATGCCACATTATCCAGACGGCATTCCAGCAACTGCAGCAGGTTTTCGCCAGTAATGCCTTTTTGACGATCAGCTTCTGCGTAATAGCTGCGGAATTGCGCTTCCAGAACACCGTAGATACGGCGGACTTTTTGCTTCTCGCGCAATTGCACACCGTAGTCGGACAGGCGCTGATTACGGCGCTGACCATGTTGACCTGGTGGGAAGTTACGCTTTTCGATCGCACATTTGTCGGTGAAACACTTTTCGCCCTTAAGGAAAAGCTTTTCGCCTTCACGGCGGCACTGACGGCACTTAGGATCAAGATTTCTAGCCAAGGTATTCTCCTGTTATATCAAGCGCGAATTAAATTCTGCGCTTTTTAGGTGGACGGCAGCCGTTGTGCGGCACTGGCGTCACATCTGAAATACTAGTGATTTTAAAACCGGCAGCATTCAAAGCACGCACGGCAGATTCGCGACCAGGACCCGGGCCCTTGATACGAACTTCAAGATTCTTCACACCGCATTCCTGCGCTGCCTTGCCGGCAGCCTCGGCAGCCACCTGAGCTGCGAACGGGGTGCTCTTGCGTGAACCCTTGAAACCAGCACCGCCAGAAGTTGCCCATGAAAGCGCATTCCCTTGGCGGTCAGTGATCGTGATAATCGTATTGTTAAAAGAAGCGTGTACGTGAGCAATGCCCTCGGCAATGTTCTTTTTAACTTTCTTACGAACGCGTGCGTTTGCTTTAGCCATTTACTAAATCCTTACTTAGATGCCTTGATTGGCTTAATAGGACCCTTGCGAGTACGCGCATTGGTCTTGGTGCGTTGACCATGAACTGGCAGGCCACGGCGATGACGAATGCCACGGTAGCAACCAAGATCCATCAAACGCTTGATGTTCATTGTCACTTCACGACGCAAGTCACCTTCGACTCTCAGC
>JAEWTK010000107.1 GCA_023459535.1 Pseudomonadota bacterium | reverse complement strand
GTCAAGGGCCAGGGTCTGCTTGATTTGCTAAGCCAGGTCGAGCAACTGAATCAGGAGCTTAGCCGGGTCAAGGGCGAACTGGAAATTGCCACACACAATATTGCAAGCACGCAGCAGCGCCAGCGTGATCTGTACGCAGATACTGATGCCCGTTTACGCCAGTTGGAAGGTGCCGCAAGCCAGGCGCCTGCAGGAGGCGAAGCAGCGGATCCGGCAGTGTCGGCAGAAGAGGCTGCCGAGTTTGATGCGGCCATGGCCCTGGTCAAGGCATCCAAACACCGTGAAGCTTTCGAAGCGCTGAACAAGTTTATCCAGGCTCATCCTGCCAGCCCGCGTTTGCCTGACGCCCAGTATGCGCTGGGTTATGCGCAATTTTCACTGAAGAATTACAAGGCCGCCATCGCAACCCAGGAAAAACTGTTGCAGCAGTTTCCTGATCATGCCAAGGCGCCTGATGCGATGTTCAATATTGCCAATTCACAGATTCAACTGTCCGATGTGGAAGCTGCAAAGAAAACACTTCGCATTCTGCTTGGTCAATATCCGCAGAGTGCAGTGGCACCCAATGCCCAGCAGCGTCTGAAGGTGCTTGAGTCCATCAAGCCCAGATAAGCAGCCTCAAATCTCTCAAACCAGCGGATTGCCAGTCTCGGGCGTATAATCACGCTTCATATTTTTTGGCGCCTCTGTTCGCGTCGGACCCATCACAAGATTTATGACACTGAAAGTACATGAGATTTTTCATTCCGTGCAGGGGGAATCCTCACGGATTGGCCTGCCTACGGTATTCGTGCGCCTGACCGGTTGCCCCATGCGCTGTGTCTATTGTGATACGGAGTATGCCTTCTCCGGCGGCAGCAATATGTCGTTGGAACAGATCATGGAGAAGGTGGCGGGCTACGGCGCGCGCTATGTCACAGTGACCGGCGGTGAACCGCTTGCCCAGAAAAAATGCCTGGAACTTTTGACCCGGCTGTGCGATGCCGGTTATGCCGTGTCGCTGGAAACCGGCGGCGCTATCGACACCAGTGGTGTCGATTCGCGTGTGGCAGTGATTCTGGATATCAAGACCCCCGGTTCCGGAGAGATGGAAAACAATCGTTGGGATAATCTGCAGCGGTTGAAGCCCATCGACGAGGTGAAACTCGTCCTCTGTGACCGGGCGGATTATGACTGGGCCAAGAAAATCCTTGCCGAGCATGGCATCGCAGAGAAGTGCAGTGTGTTGTTTTCGCCGGTGCACGGCCGGCTCGATGCCGCAGCACTGGCCGAATGGATATTGGAAGATCATTTGCCTGTCCGCATGCAGGTGCAGTTGCACAAGATTCTATGGGGAGAAAGATCTGGTGTTTAGGGAAGCGCTGATTAGATGGCTACGCGGGCGAATTGCTGCGTTGCGCGGTACTCGCAACCTCGCTGTATACCGCATACTATTTCGGCTGTTGCGTTCCGTGCGCCTTGTGGCGTCAAGCCGAGCTACCTTGGCAGCCGTCTTGACGGACACGACCCTTGCGGTTGCACTTCATCCCGCTCACTCATTTAATCGGCGCTCCCTTAGGAGTTGCAGATGAATAATATACCCGCAAGTGGCATGTCCGCTGAGTGCCCGCCGCGTAGCGGCGATCTCGGCGCCAAAGCCGTTGTGCTGCTCTCCGGCGGATTGGATTCCGCCACCGTGCTGGCCATTGCGCGTAGTCAAGGCTATGAGTGCTATTGTTTGAGCCTGGATTATCATCAGCGTCATGTGGCCGAACTGAAGGCGGCCGAGAAAATCGCCAAGACACTGGGTGCCATTGCACATCGCACGGCGCAACTCGATCTTTCGATGTTCGGCGGCTCTGCGCTGACGGATGCGCATATCGACGTACCGCAGTCGCCGACAGAGGGTATCCCGGTCACCTATGTGCCGGCGCGCAACACCATCATGCTGTCACTGGCGCTGGCTTGGGCTGAAGTGCTGGATGCAAGGGATATATTTATCGGGGTCAATGCGCTGGACTATTCCGGCTATCCGGATTGCCGCAAGGAATATGTGGAAGCCTTCCAGCGCATGGCCAATCTGGCGACCAAGTCGGCAGTAGAGGGTCGTCCAATCAGCATTCATGCGCCTTTGATCGACATGACCAAGGCGCAGATCATTCAGCAGGGTACGAAACTGGGCGTCGACTACGGCATGACGGTGTCCTGCTATCAGGCAGACGCGCAAGGCCGGGCCTGCGGTTTATGTGATTCGTGCCGTCTCCGCCGGGATGGTTTTGCTGCCAGCGGTGTCGCTGACCCGACGGCATATCAAAATTCTGCGCAGGTGTGATATTTACCTTGCCAAAGTATTAAAAAATAACGTAAAATCCGCCCCTTTCTGCAAAAACTTAAGAGAACAAACATATGGTGATCATTCGACTGGCCCGTGGTGGCGCGAAGAAAAACCCTTTTTACAGCGTTGTGGTTGCAGATTCCCGCAATCGCCGCGATGGTCGCTTCATTGAGCGCGTTGGGTTCTATAACCCACTGGCCAAAGAAGGCCAGGAAGGTCTGCGTCTTGATGATGCACGCATCAGCCATTGGCAAAGCCATGGCGCACGTCTGTCAGACTGCGTAGCGCGCCTGGTGAAGACTCATGCCAAAGGCCCTGAAGCGATGCTGGCTGCCAAGCAAAAGGAATCTGCAAAAGCTGCTGAGAAAAAAGCAGCTGCTGCTGCCGCAGAAGCTGCCAAACTGAAGGAAGCTGCTGAAGCCAAGGCCAAGGAAGAAGCGGAAGCCAAGGCTGCTGCAGAAGCAGAAGCTGCTCAGGCTGAACCAGCAGCAGAAGAAGCTGCTGAAGTTACAGATACACCTGAAGCACCAGCTGCTTAATCAAGCCGGATCGCTTTCAATTGTGAGGGCGGTCAAGTGAAGCAAGCTTTAAGTGAGCAAGCTTTGAGCGAAATGGTAATCATGGGGCGCATTGTCGCCCCATATGGCATTTTTGGCTGGGTTAAAGTCCAACCGGATACCGAGATGCTGGATGGCCTGCTTGACTACCCTGAATGGTGGTTGGGCCGTGAAAATCAGTGGCAGAAGTACGAAGTGGAAACTGCCAAGGTGCATAGCGGGACCTTGTTGGTGAAACTGAAGGGCGTCTCTGACCGGGATGCGGCTTTTGCGCTCAAGAGCAAACAGGTCGCGGTACCAAGAGAGCAGTTGCCTGAGCTGGATGAGAACGAATACTACTGGTCCGACCTGATCGGCCTGCAGGTCACCAATCTGCAAGGTGTAGATTTCGGCAGGATTGTGGATGTGTTCGAAACGGGTGCCAATGATGTTCTGGTGGCCAAGGGTGACCGGGAGCGTCTGATCCCATTTATTGATCAGGTTGTGCTTGATGTGAATCGGGATGCCGGGACCATGCAAGTAGACTGGGATGCCGAGTTTTGAGCGGTACGTCAGAGTGCACAGCTGAGACATCGTATCAATTTGATGTCATTACCCTGTTCCCGCAGATGTTTGATGCGGTGACACAATCCGGTATCACAGCACGTGCACTGGAAAAAAGGATTTATGAGTTGTCGTTGTGGAATCCGCGGGATTTCACGACGGACAATTACAAGACCGTAGATGACAGGCCTTACGGTGGCGGCCCCGGCATGGTGATGCTGGCGGAACCGCTGGAAAAGGCGATCAATGCCGCGAAACTGCGGCAGCGGGAGGCAGGTTTAAGCCATGCCAGGGTGATTCACCTGTCACCGCAAGGCAAGCCGCTGACGCATGAAAAGGTCATGCAACTGGTGGCTGAGCAAGGATTGATATTGCTGGCCAGCCGTTATGAAGGCGTTGATGAGCGACTGCTGGCAAGCCAGGTGGATGAAGAGGTTTCGATAGGCGACTATGTGCTGTCGGGCGGCGAACTCCCTGCCATGGTGCTGATGGATGCCATCGTGAGGCAGTTGCCGGGCGCGTTGGGCGATGCAGATTCAGCAGTCGAGGATTCGTTTGTTGATGGTTTGCTGGATTGTCCGCATTACACACGGCCTGAAGAATACAAGGGCGTAAGGGTACCGGAGGTGTTGATGTCCGGTAACCACGCCAAGATCAAGCAATGGCGCCTCAAAATGTCATTGCAGAGAACCCGGATCAAACGTCCGGATTTACTGGCCGCAAGGCCGTTGTCAAAAGAGGAATCTCGGCTGCTCAAAGAGTTGGAGCAGGAACAAGATTCGCATAACTAGAAGGAGCAACAAAGTGGCTGCAAATATTATTGAAATGTTGGAAAAGGAAGAGATTGCCCGTTTAGGCAAGACGATTCCAAACTTCGCCCCAGGTGACACTGTAGTGGTTGGTGTGAACGTGGTTGAAGGTACCCGTAAGCGTGTACAGGCGTACGAAGGCGTTGTGATCGCCAAGCGCAATCGCGGTCTGAACTCCTCATTCATCGTCCGCAAGATTTCTTCCGGTGAAGGTGTTGAGCGTACATTCCAGACTTATTCCCCGCTGATCGCCAGCATCGAAGTGAAGCGCCGCGGTGACGTACGTCGCAGCAAGCTTTACTACCTGCGTGAGCGTTCCGGCAAGTCCGCACGTATCAAGGAAAAGCTGCAAATGCGCGACAGGGAAGTTCTGGCGCCAGAAGCTGCTGCAGAATAAGCGCTGCGCGTATGAAAAAAGCCCCGAGTTTCGGGGCTTTTTTATTTGCGTTAAGATGACTGGATATGACGACTCAGGATTTTGATGCCATTATTCCAGCGCCATTCGGTGCGATCGGTATTCGCACGCGAGATGATTTTCTGCTGGGCGTGGAATTGATACCGGATCAATTGGCCGAGAAAATCTCGCAGCATCATTTCGCACAAACTGTCATCAGGCAACTCCAGCAGTACCTCAACAATCCTGGTACTTCCCTTGATATTCCCTATGCGGTGCCAGGCACACCTTTCCAGAAGCGCGTGTGGCAAGCGATTGCCCGCATTCCGGCTGGCGAAACGGTGACTTACAGTGAGCTGGCAAAAATGGCGGGTTCCGGTCCGCGTGCAGTTGCCAATGCTTGTGGTGCCAATCATGTGCCGCTCGTGGTGCCCTGTCATCGTGTGGTGGCAAAACATGGCTTGGGCGGTTTCATGCGGGGGCAGGAAAACGGCCTGAGAATCAAGAGCTGGCTTTTGAATCACGAGCGGCAGCGTTGAGTCCGCCCAACCTGGAACTGGTGGATCGCTTTATCGACCACCTCTGGCTGGAAGACGGCCTGTCGAAGAATACCTTGGTCAGCTACCGGCTAGACCTGACGGCTTTCGCCGAATGGCTGGAAAACGACGCGCACAAGGGCCTGAATCAAGCGCAACAGGCGGATATTCAGCAATACTTGGCGGTCAGGTTCCCAAAAAGCAAGCCTCGCAGCATCAGCCGGTTGATCGCCACTTTGCGGCGCTATTACCGCTATGCCTTGCGGGAAGGTCATGTGACCGTTGACCCCACGATGCAAATCGAGGCGCCCAAGCTGCCACGTTCCCTGCCGAAAAGCCTGAATGAAGATGAGGTCGAGTCATTGCTCAATGCGCCCGATCTAGGCCAGTCGTTGGGGCTGCGCGACCGCGCCATGTTGGAGATACTATATGCCTGCGGTTTGCGGGTATCGGAACTGGTGGGGCTGAAAGTGACAGAACTCAGCATGCAGGAAGGCGTCATTCGCGTCACGGGCAAGGGCAGCAAAACCAGGCTGGTGCCCATGGGTGAAGAAGCGGTGGATTGGGTTGCCCGCTATCTGAAGGAAGCCCGTCCGGAGATTCTGCAAAAACGCCTGAGCGACAGCCTGTTCGTTACCCAGCGTGGGGAAGCCATGACGCGCCAGGCATTCTGGTACCTGATCAAACGCTATGCCTTGCTGGCAGGTATCCATAAGCCGATGTCGCCTCATGTGCTACGCCACGCCTTTGCGACGCACTTGCTGAACCATGGGGCCGATTTACGGGTGGTGCAGATGTTGCTGGGTCATGCCGATATCTCAACCACTCAGATTTATACGCACGTGGCACGCGAGCGCTTGAAGCGACTGCATGCAGTTCATCATCCCAGGGGCTAGGTGCTCTATCGGCTAGTGTCGCTAGTTCCAACGGCCTGATCATGACGGGAATCTTTCACTTTGCCGATGGTATGGAATCCTGCAGAGTTCGATGTTTGCGAAACGAGTGCTGGCAATCGCTATCCAGCATCAGAACCGGAGTCCATGCATGCAACCAGTTACAATGGGTAGTGAAAATTTCAAGCAGTTAGTTGAGTCCAACGATTTCGTCATTGTCGACTTCTGGGCAGAGTGGTGCGAGCCATGCAAGCATTTTGATGAAGTTTATGCACGGATGGCGGTGCAACATCCCGATATCGTTTTTGGCAAGCTGGATGTAGATGCTCATCCGGGCATTGTGCGGCAGTTTGATGTGAAACAGATTCCCTGTGTGGTTGCCATCCGTGAACAGGTGATCATCGATGGACAGGTCGGCGAAATGAGTGCAAGTGAATTCGATAATCTGATTAAAACCTGGCGCGCATTTGACCTTGCGGCCATCAGCGAGCATTTCAAAAAGCAGTCTGCTTGATTTGAGTGAACGGACAATGCGTGTCAAGGCTGGCTGCGTTCGATGATAACGCCCAACGCATCGAGTCCCGATATTGGCAAGCTAGCATCCTCGATGCCTGACTCGGAGCGATCAATGTGCTACGCCATGCATTCGCAACGCACCTGCTGAGCTATGGGGCGGAATTGGCGTGGTGCAGATGTTGCTCGCGTGCGCTGATATCTCGAGCACGCAGATCTATACGCACGGCTCGTGAGTGGCTGAAGCAATTGCATGTCCGTCACCATCCTAAGTGTTGTTTGATTAAGCAATAATCTCAAAACGCTTGATTGCACGAAACACAAAGCTGGGCTTGACGCCCAAGCTTTGATGGAAACAGTTGCTGAAATGTGCCGAATCTGTAAAACCATTATTGAGTGCAATATGAGTCATATTGTCGGCGTGGCATAACTGCCCGGCGGCTGTCATTAATCTCTTCCATCGTCTAAACCGTCTGTATGGACTCCCGGTTTCTATCTTGAATAAGTGCAAAAATCTTGATGGTGAGAGATTGACGGCGGCAGCAAGATATTCATTAGAAAAGTTTCGATCAGGTTCATTACGCATCATGTCGATTGCCGTTTGTATCCGCTGATCGATAGCAGGCGTACTGGGCAATTCTCCCAATAACCGGTTCAATCTGGCATCAATTTCATCCTTGGACGGATCATCCTCGTAGATGCTACGGAAGCAATTGAGCAAGCTTGCATCATGAAAAGTTGTGGCGTTGTGTGTCCGGTAGGGAAAGCGCTTTTGCACCAACTGTAACTCAGGGCTGTCCATTTCCACAAACATTTTGCCGTGTATGTTGTGTCCAAAATCAATTTCGTGGCTGACTCCAGGAGGGATTACGATGCAGCGGCATTCCACGGCAGCTCCATTGTTGATTCTGATCTGGAATGGTCTGTAAATGCCGACATGTATTGCTACGGCGCCATATAAATGTTGGCCAAGTGGGGGGGAAGGGCCGAAATAAAGCACTTTTCCTGGCCAGAGAAATAATTTGAGATGGGTAGGGTAAGCGGTCACGATAGCTAGTTTTTACAAGATTCAATAGGTTGAGGCGCCTAGAATATCAACATATTGAAAACCTGAATAGGTTCAATTGCTTGCATATCTTTTAAGTGGAGACGGGAATGAATGTGGATGAGTTTAAAGGCAGGTTTGAGTTTATTTTGGAGCAGCTTCCTGCGGGAATAATGCAGGATTTTCATTTTTTTGAATTGACATCTCGGGATGTGCCTTGGCTGGATAGCGGAATCGACGTTCAGGAAGGTGACGAGTTCAGCAGCTTTGCGATTGGCAAGACAACGCTGAGCGGAACCCAGATATGGATTGGCCCGCATTACCAATTGTGGTTTCGGGTCGGAGAGGATGGCGAAGTGTTTCGCGGTACACGTGATACGCATTCTTGGCGGGCGTCACACTCAGGCCGGTTGTATCTTGCAAGTTATTTCCCCGGTGAATGGGCGGATGCAAGTGGCAATTTGGCAACGCCGAAGGAAGCCTACAACCTCGTGGACGGAGGTTTCAGCCTATTGTTGTTGCGCTGGCAAGTGGAGCTCCGACAAGGTCTGGAGCGTCTGCTGCAGTTTGGAGATGTCAACGGGCTATTACAGGAGGAAACAGATCGGCTTGCTAATGGGGTAGGCGTTCCTGAAGGATGGAAGTATCTTTGGTTCATCGGGCCAGCAGAGATATATCGTAAGCATTTACATGAGCATGGCGAAACGATGTGCTGCAATACACATAATGATGTGGGCCTGCTGCAACAAGATGTGGATGTGCCATTGGTGCCTGATGCTAAGCTGAAATGGTCCTGGAAGGTTGATCTTTTGCCATCCAGCGTCGCCGAAAACACATTGCCTACTCATGATTACATGAGCATTGCTGTTGAGTTCGATAACGGCCAAGACATTACTTATTACTGGAGCGCAGGCCTGCCGGTTGGTACCGGCTATCGCTGCCCGATACCGAGCTGGACAGCGCGTGAAACCCATGTCGTGGTTCGCTCAGGCGAGCAGGATCTGGGCAAGTGGCTGGATGAGCAACGCAACCTTTATGAGGATTATGCCAAGTATATAGGCGGTGATATGCCAAGGCGGATTGTACGTGTGTGGCTGATTGCCTTGAGCTTATTCCAGCATCGCGAGGGAAAGTGTAAGTATAGGGATATTGAATTGCAGGCCGAAGGCAGCGTTGTTCTAATCAAGTAAAGTTACTGGGTGCGGCTTCGCTCAATCACTACCCCCAGCGCCCTGAGCCCCGGCAATATACCGGGCTTGGCCACCTTGATCCTGACCCAGGGTGCATCAAATTCGTTGAGGATTAGCTGGCAGACATGTTCCGCCAGTGCCTCGACCAGCTTGAAGCTGTGTTCTTTCAGCGTTTCGCGGATGCGCGCGACAACCTTGCCGTAATCAATCGTGTCTTCAATGGCATCGGTCTGGCAGGAGCGGCTATGCGGCATGCCGATTTCGATGTCGAGAATGATGGTTTGCGCTGTCATCCGCTCCCAATCCGGTACGCCCAGTTTGGTCTCGACCCTGACTTCGCTTAGAAATATGGTGTCCATGGTTTAGAATCCCCTTTTGTCGCATTTTAGAGCATTCGCTATGGTTGAAGCAGGGTTTGTTATTGCCGCGTATCTGTTGGGTTCGATTTCATTTGGCATTCTGATGAGCAAGGTCTTTGGTCTGCCTGACCCGCGCACCGTGG
>JAEWTK010000106.1 GCA_023459535.1 Pseudomonadota bacterium | reverse complement strand
GTTCCCAGCCGCTGGGTCAACGGCAGGCTACGATGACCCATTTGCTGCGCATAATAATAAGCGTTGGCCATGACCTTTTTCACGTAATCCCGCGTTTCAGTGAACGGGATGGTATCCGCATAAATCGAACCCTCCATCGCTTCCTGTCCGGCCCACCGCCTCGGCCGGCTTGGTCCTGCATTATAAGCCGCGGTCGCCATCAGCGCCTGCCCGTCCATGCGATCCAGCGTGTAGCGCATGTAATGCGTGCCGAACTTCATGTTGGTATCCAGCTCCGTGATCATGCCTGGCTTATAGCCCGTCATGCCCAGACGCTTGGCGATCCATTTGGCGGTGGCCGGCATCACTTGCATCAGGCCCGATGCTCCGGCACTGGATCTGGCAACCCCGATAAAACGGCTCTCCTGCCGGATCAGGCCATAGACCCAGGCTTCGTCCAGCGCGTTCTCCTTCACATAAGCTTGCATCATATCGCGATACGGGGTCGGATAGCGCAAGGCAAAATCATGCGTCAACCGGGTCTTTTCAGACGTATTGATGGCGATATCGATCCAGTCGTTGCGGAAAGCCACCTCTGCCGCGACGATCAGTTGCCTGTCATCCAGATCACGCGTTGCCGCTGCCCACTCGGCTCTGGCCTCCCAGCGGAAACCCTGCTCATTCAGGGCCAAGGCGCGCTGAATGGCTGGCCGGTTCTCCATCAGCTTCAGCTCTTCGTTACTGGCCTTGTAGACGATGCCCGGGCTCGCCATGACATCGCCCAATTCTTCGGTCGCGAGCAGCCCATAATAATTGTGCTCGAGTGATAGCGGCACAAAGAGCGCATTGGCTTGCGGCACCTGATTCATCTCTTTCAATGCGCGCGCCTTCCAGTAGCGCCATGCCGCCACTTGCTGTTCGGCTGGCGGCATGGCCTCAATGCCGTACAGCACTTCCCGCCAGTTCTTCACGCGCAATGCGGTACGCACACGCCAGGTCATCTGCTCGTTATCGAGTTGGGTGCCCTCAGCTAACAGCCACCATTTTGCAGCTTGCGGGTCATGCTTGCGCGCGGCATGCAATGCCAAACGGCCCCACATGTAAGCCTGCTCTTCCGCATTGAATTTCGCACGATTGGCCTGCCAGACATCCAGCGCCAGCGGCGGCTGTGTACGTGCCACGCGGTCCATGGCGTAGATATTCAGCGCACGACCGAAACGCGATTTGTAGGAAATGGATTGTTTCTGCAGCACCTGCTGCGGGTTCTTGTAGACGCGGTCTATCAAACGGATGTTGTTGGCATCGATCGCCTTGATATAACGACTCACGGCCTTGGCCACACTGATCTTGCCATCCTGCATCGCCAGCCGGAAACGACCCCAGGCATCCTCTTCGGTCAGTTTGCCGGACTGGAACATCTCGTCGAACAATAAGGTGCAGTTGCTCGGCAGGTCAGTTGAAACCAGCCAGAAATTGCGCAGGCGATCCGCATCGATGCCAAAGCCCATATTGGCCTGCCCTTGCATGGTGTAACAACTGACGGCGGCATCATCGCGCTTGAAGTTGGGCAACTCGGCAAAATAGGTCTGCCATTCCTTGTTCTTGCCCAGTTTTTTCAGCCACTCCCCGCGTACGCGGTCGGCAAAGGGGAATTCCTCGTAACGCTGGAGAAAGTTTTGCACGTCCTGATTACTGGCCGTGGAAAGTTGCAGCAGCATGATCCAGTAATCGGCATAGGGCGCCAGTATGTCGCCCTGCGCTTTCATCTGTTGCGCATAGGCCTGCAAGCGTGGCAGATCCTGCTTGTTATAGGCAGTCTGTGCTGCAGTCAGCAGACTACCGACCGACTGTGCATGCGCCTTGCTGCCGAGCAGCAGGAACAGCGCCAGCAACATCCAGGAGAATTTGATTGATTTACTCATTTGCATCCGTGTCGACACCAAAAGTCGGAGAGAGTGCCGATAGTGCAAGAATACACCGCAGCCTACAGCTTATAAAAGGATAATGCGTCCCGCAGCGAAAAGTACGGCCGCAACAAACAGCAATACGATTGTGAACTTGATGACCTGCCAGGAAAAACGCAGATAGCGCTTGTCACCTGACAGGAAATAGATCCCCAGCGAAACCACAATGGCGATGAATGCGAGCGCCAGCAACAAGCGTAAGACCAGCATCGCAGGCGCTCAATTCATCATACGTATTGCAGCACCGGTGCCACGGGAATCTGCAACTGGAAGGCACCCGGCGCTTCTTCGATATTTTCGAAGGTCGTGAACTCCCAGGCCTCGGCATCGGCCAGCAAAGTCCGTAGCAACTGGTTATTGAGCGCATGGCCGGACTTGTAGGCGCTGAACGCACCGATCAGCGGATGACCGAGCACATAGAGGTCACCGATGGCATCCAGCACCTTGTGCTTGGCGAACTCGTCCTCGTAGCGCAAGCCGTCACCGTTAAGCACGCGGTATTCGTCCAACACGATGGCGTTATCCAGACTGCCGCCACGCGCCAGCCCGTTGGAACGCAGATACTCGACCTCATGCATGAAGCCGAAAGTACGGGCGCGGCTGATCTCGCGGATATAGGAGTTATCAGCGAAATCGATGGTCACGCGCTTGCCGCTATGCTCGAACACCGGGTGATTGAAATCGATGGTGAAATCGATCTTGAAGCCGAAATAGGGCTCAAAACGCACCCACTTGTCGCCATCGACCACTTCGATCTTCTTCTTGATCCGGATGAACTTCTTGGCAGCCGGCTGTTCGACGATGCCTGCCGATTGCAGCAGATAGACGAAAGGACCGGAACTGCCATCCATGATCGGCACTTCACTCGCGTCCATGCTGATCAGGATGTTGTCGATACCCAGGCCGGCAAGGGCCGAGAGCAGATGTTCCACAGTAGCAACACGCGCGCCGTTATCCTCCAGTGCGGAGCACAGGCGCGTGTCGTTGACGAGGTCAGGCCGGACCTTGATTTCCGGATTTCCGGGCAGATCGGTTCGCCGGAAAACAATGCCGGTATCAGGCGCGGCAGGACTCAAGGTCAGGGTAACCTTGTCGCCCGTATGCAGCCCGACACCTGTGGCGCTGATAGCTTTCTTTAATGTACGTTGCTTTACCACGTCTTCCAACCTCGTCAATTTGACTGAAATATTAGCACATCCGCCGCAGTTTCCCTAGCCGGCGACACGCCGATACCACAAATAAGCAATTGACTATATTGAGAATTATCTCCCAGTGTTTACTTTCTAGTCAGCCTGTTTGCGCAGGAACGCCGGGATGTCATATTCTTCCACGCCCGATTGCTTCATCGCTTCAACTGTGGCACGGCGACCGTTGGAGGAGAACACGGCCGGCGTATCGTCGTCGGATGCCCCCATATTGACACCGCTACCACCAACAAACACAGCCTGACCAGTCGTACCGTCACGCACCTGAGTCATCACGCGCAACTCGGGTTTTTGCTGACGGCGGCCGGCAACACCGTTGAGGCCAGTGGCCACCATGGTCACGCGCAGACCATCGCCGATGGATTCATCGAACACGTTACCGACGATCACGGTGGCATCATCTGCTGTGAAAGCCTTGATGGTGTTCATGACGTCGTAGTATTCCTTCATCTTGAACGAAGTGCTGGCGGTGATGTTCACCAGAACGCCACGGGCATTGGCCAGGTTGACGTCTTCCAGCAACGGGCTTGCCACTGCCTGTTCTGCCGCGATGCGGGCACGGTCGGCACCGCTCGCCATGGCGGAACCCATCATCGCCATACCCATCTCGGACATGACAGTGCGCACGTCGGCAAAGTCGACGTTGACCAGACCCGGGCAATTGATGATTTCAGCGATGCCGGAAACAGCGTTGTGCAACACGTCATTCGCCGCTTCGAATGCCTGCAGGAACGGTACATCTTCGCCCAGCACTTCCATCAGCTTCTCGTTCGGGATGATGATGAGAGAATCGACATGCTTGGAAAGTTCTTCCAGACCTTCGACCGCCACCTTGGTACGTTTACCTTCGAAAGCGAACGGCTTGGTGACAACGGCCACGGTCAGAATACCCATTTCCTTTGCCACTTCGGCGATGATTGGCGCAGCACCGGTACCGGTACCGCCACCCATGCCGGCGGTGATGAACAGCATATCGGCACCGTCGATGGTCTCGGCGATGCGTTCGCGGTCTTCCAATGCCGCTTCACGACCGATCTCCGGACGTGCGCCGGCACCCAGACCCTTGGTGATGTCCGTACCGATTTGCAGCACAGTCTTTGCCTGGCTCTTCTTCAGCGCCTGCATGTCGGTGTTGGCGCAGATGAATTCCACGCCACCGACGTTCTTTTCAATCATGTGCGCGACTGCATTACCACCGCAGCCACCCACGCCTATTACTTTAATTACGGCCTCTTGCGAGTCCCTGTCCATAATTTCAAACATTGCTTTTCTCCTTGTCGATGTTACTAACTACTTCTGCCCAAACAACTTCACACCCTGCCGGATCACTCCGGCAGAACCTTAAAAATTCCCTTTGAACCAGCTTTTCATGCGGCTCAGAATGTCGGCGAACGAACCAGACTCCATCTGGTTCAACAAATGCCGCTCGACCTGCTGCTTGCCCATCAGCACCAGGCCGACGCCGGTCGCATAGCGCGGGTTGCCGACCACCTCTGACAGGCCGCCGACATAGCGCGGCATGCCCAGACGTACCGGCATGTGGAATATCTCCTCGCCCAGTTCCACCATACCGCGCATCATGGATGAGCCGCCGGTGATGACGATGCCGGAGGCGATCATCTCTTCCATGCCGCTACGGCGCAGTTCGCTCAGCACCAGTTCATAAAGTTCGACGATGCGCGGTTCGATGACCTCGGCCAGCGTCTGTACGGAAAGCTGGCGCGGCTCACGGCCGTCGACGCCCGGCACCTCGACCACTTCACGCGGATCGGCCAACTGGCGTAGCGCACAGCCGTGCTTGATCTTGATCTCCTCGGCCGACTGGGTCGGCGTACGGAAGGCCACGGCGATGTCATTGGTGACCTGATCACCGGCGATTGGCACCACTGCCGTATGGCGGATGGCGCCCTGCTTGAACACGGCAATGTCGGTGGTGCCGCCACCAATATCGACCAGGCAGACACCCAGTTCCTTCTCATCCTCGGTCAGCACCGCCATGCTAGAAGCCAGCGGCTGCAGAATCAGGTCGGACACTTCGAGACCGCAACGCCGGATGCACTTGACGATGTTCTGCGCGGCAGCGACGGCGCCGGTGACGATATGCACCTTCACTTCCAGCTTCATGCCGCTCATGCCCAGAGGCTCGCGCACGTCTTCCTGGCCGTCGATGATGAATTCCTGAGTGAGGATGTGCAGGATCTGCTGGTCGGATGGCAGGGCGATGGCACGCGCGGTATCGACCACGCGATCGACGTCGGCCTGCATCACCTCGGCATCCTTGATCTTGACCATGCCGTGCGAATTCAGGCTCTTGATATGGCTGCCGGCAATGCCCGTGAACACCGCACTGATCTTGCAATCCGCCATCAGCTCGGCTTCTTCCAGCGCCCGCTGGATAGCCTGCATGGTCGAATCGATGTTGATCACCACGCCCTTCTTCAGGCCGCGTGAAGTGTGCTGCCCGAGGCCGATGACCTTGAGCGTCCCCTCGGGCTGCAGTTCGGCCACAATCGCGACGATCTTCGACGTGCCGATATCCAGGCCCACTATCAGATTTTTATCTTCTCTCACTTTACTCATACCTCTCTCCATTCATCCCCTGCAGTCACGCCTTACTTCAGGCGGCGCCTGTCCTGCCTGCCGTTGCCCGTACCGGCCGCCTGACAGCGAAACCATTCGGGTATCTCAAATCCGCGTAGGCAAATGACACGCCCAGCTTGCTCAAGGTCTGCTGATAGACGCTGGCAAACTTGGCAAGCCGGTTTTCCATATCCTCTCGTCCCAGTTCGATGACGATGCCGTTATCCGTCTGTATCTGCCATGCGCGTCTCGGCGTCAGCACCAGTTGCGTCACTTTCATGCCGGTTCCGGCCAACAAACTGCTGTACTCCCCATACCTTTTCGCCACCTCGGCCACACCTTCACCCGGCCCATAGAACACAGGCAAATCCTCATCAGAAGCCGCATGAAACAGCTCGCCATAGGTGTTGACCAAGGCGATATTGCCCCAGCGCGCCAGTTCCTGATGCTCATCCACCACCACCTCCAAGCGGTCCGGCCAGCGACGGCGCAGACTGACGCTGCGTGCCCAGGGCAGCTTCTCGAACGCATCGCGCGCCTTCACCAGATCCAGCGTGAAGAAATTACCCTGCAAATGCCGGCTCACGATCAGCTTCAGCTGTTCGCGCGTCACATGGTTCAGGCTGCCTTCCACCCGCACTTCGCGCAGCGGGAAGATCGGCAGATGCACGACCACATAGATCACGCCGTAGAGCATGAGCACGGTAGCCAGCCCGAACAGGAGGTTGGCGATCCAGTTCAGGACCTGTGGCTTATCCCACACGCGCCATCTCCAATATCTCCAGCACCAACTGATCGAAACTGATGCCCCTGGCCTTCGCCGCCATCGGCACCAGGCTGTGATCGGTCATGCCGGGCGACGTATTCACTTCCAGGAAGTAATGCTTCCCTGCTTCGTCCATCAAAAAGTCCACTCGCCCCCAACCCCGGCCGCCAATGGTGCGGAATGCCTGCAATGCCTCTGCCTGTATCTGTGCTTCCTTTTCCGGCGGCAATCCACACGGACAGAGATACTGCGTGTCATCGCGCAGATACTTGGCCTCGTAGTCGTAGAACTCGTTGGCCGGCACGATACGGATCACAGGCAGCACGGTGTCTCCCAGGATGCCGACCGTATATTCACCGCCACCGACGAACTGCTCGGCAATCACCAGCGGGTCGGACTTCGCCGCCAGTTCATAAGCCGCGCGCAACTGGCCGGCCTGCTTGACCTTGCTGATACCGATACTGGAACCTTCATTCGCCGGCTTGACGAACAGCGGCAAACCGAGCTGGCGCTCAACTGCGGCGAAATCGCTGGTCGCCTCGATCAGGGCAAAATCCGGCGTCGGCAATCCAGCCGCACGCCACAACAATTTGGTACGCCACTTGTCCATGCCAACACTGGAGGCCATGACGCCGCTGCCGGTATAGGGAATGCCCATCAGCTCGAGCGCACCCTGAATCGTGCCGTCCTCGCCGTAACGGCCGTGCAGGGCGATAAACACGCGGTCATAGTCCTCCAGCTCATGCAGCGGACGTTCCGCCGGATCGAAGGCGTGCGCATCGACCCCGCCCCGCAACAATGCGGCCAATACGGCACCGCCGCTGTTCAGCGAAACCTCGCGTTCGCCGGAGCGACCACCCAACAGGACTGCGACTTTTCCAAAATCTTTCATCATTTTCCAAAACC
Source organism: Pseudomonadota bacterium (assembly GCA_023459535.1). Taxonomy (GTDB): domain Bacteria; phylum Pseudomonadota; class Gammaproteobacteria; order Burkholderiales; family Methylophilaceae; genus UBA6140. Next base: position 4,522 of record JAEWTK010000106.1, on the reverse strand, counting down.
TGACTTAGCCACAGAGGACACAGAGTTCACAGAGGAAAACCCTTCACATAAATCTCTGTGACTCATTGCCTTTCTCCAATAATTCTGACTTCCCGCTGCAGCGCGATACCGTGTTCGCGTTGCACCGTTTCCTGCATATGGGCGATCAGCCGCTCAATGTCGTCTGCCGTCGCATCGCCCAGATTGACGATGAAGTTGGCGTGTTTCTCCGACACCTGCGCGCCGCCGATGCTATAACCCTTGAGTCCACTCGCCTCGATCAGCCGTGCGGCGAAATCGCCGGGCGGGTTGCGGAAGGTCGAGCCAGCGTTGGGCTGATTCAAGGGTTGCGTCGCCAGCCGCTTCGCCAGCAGGCTCTTGATCTTCTGCTCGGCTTCACTGGCTTCGCCGGCCGGCAGGTCGAACCAGGCGGCGATGAACCATTCCTCGCCGGCCGGCAGTTCGACATGGCGATAGCCGGTGACGAATTCTTTTCTGTTACGCAGGTGCAATTCACCGCGCCGGTCTATGGTCTGCACCTGCTTCACCACGTCCCAGGTCTCGCCACCGTGGCAGCCGGCATTCATCGCCAAGGCCCCGCCCACGGTGCCCGGGATGCCCGCCATGAATTCGGCGCCATGCCGGTGCTGGCGTGCCGTGAAGCGGGCCAGCTTGGCGCAGGTCACGCCGGCTTCGGCATAGACCAGTTCGCCATCCATGGTGAGGCCGGTCAGCACGTTGTGCATCAACACCACGCTGCCGCGTACGCCGCCGTCGCGCACCAGCAGGTTGGAACCGAGGCCGATGAAATACACCGGCTCACCCTGCGGCAGACCGCGCAAATAGTCGCGCAGGTCGTCGAGTCCGGCCGGGATGTAAAACCGTTCGGCCTGGCCGCCAACGCGCCAGCTGGTATAACGGGCCAACGGCTCGTCCCGCAGCAGGCGCCCTTGTGTCTGCATCTGCGCCATCACCCTGCGAGCTCCCGGGTATTGGCCGCCACCTGGCCAATGGAACCGGCGCCCATAACGATGACCACATCACCGTCGCGCGCCATGCCAAGAATCGCTTCCGGCAAATCGACCGGCGATTCGACAAAACGCGGCTCGACCTTGTCGGCCACTCGTACCGCACGCACCAGCGAACGGCCATCCGCCGCAACAATAGGCGGCTCGCCGGCCGGATAGACCTCGGTCAGGATCAGCGCATCGACCGACGACAGCACGTCGACGAAATCCTCGAAACAGTCGCGCGTGCGCGTGTAGCGGTGCGGCTGGAATGCCAGCACCAGGCGTCGGCCCGGGAATGCGCCGCGCGCGGCACTAATCACCGCTTTCATTTCCATCGGATGATGGCCGTAATCGTCGATCAAAGTGAAATGACCGCCTTCCCGTGCCGGAATTTCGCCGTAACGCTCGAAGCGGCGACCGACACCCTTGAATTCAGCCAGCGCCTTGACGATAGCGACATCCGGCACGTTGAGCTCGCTCGCCACGGCGATCGCCGCCAGCGCGTTCTGCACGTAATGGCGGCCGGGCAGATTTAGCGTGACGTCGAAGGTGGTCGTCACGCCGTTGATACGCGACACCTTGAAATGCATGCGGCCGCCGTCTGCCACCACATCGGTGGCGCGGATACGCGCATCCTCGGAGAACCCATAAGGCATGACCGGCTTGGAAACCTGCGGCAGGATCGCCCGCACGTTGGGGTCGTCGATGCAGACCACGGCCATACCGTAGAACGGCAGCTGTTGCAGGAACTCGACAAACGCCCCTTTCAGCTTCTCGAAATCGTGGCCATAAGTGTCCATGTGGTCGGCATCGATATTGGTCACCACCGAGATCACCGGCGTCAGGTGCAGGAAGGAGGCATCGGATTCATCCGCTTCCGCCACGATGTATTCGCCGGCACCCAACCGCGCATTGGTGTTGGCTGACTCCAGCCGGCCGCCGATGACGTAAGTCGGGTCCATGCCGGCCTCGGCCAGGATGCTGGCGATGAGGCTGGTGGTCGTGGTCTTGCCATGCGTGCCGGCCACCGCGATGCCCTGGCGGAAACGCATCAGCTCGGCCAGCATGACGGCACGGGGCACTACCGGGATGGTGCGGCTGCGCGCCTCCATCACCTCGGGATTGCTCTCGTTGACAGCGGAGGAGACAACGACGACATCGGCCTTTTCCAGATTCTCACGTGCATGCCCTTGGAATATCAGCGCTCCAAGTTTCTTCAGACGTTGCGTTACGCTGTTACTGGACAGGTCGGAACCGCTGACGCTGAATCCAAGATTCAGCAGCACCTCGGCGATGCCGCACATGCCAGAACCGCCGATGCCGACAAAATGTACGTTTTTCACTCTATGTTTCATGTTCCGTCTCCCCCCTGCGCAAGCAAGGCAATTGCCTCCAGCTCATTGGCAATTGCGGCTGTTGCATTCGGCCTGCCAAGGCTACGGGCAGCTTTTGACATCTGCAGCAGCTGTTCCCGTTTCAGGCTTTTCAACATATCGGCCAGCCGTTCGGCTGTCATATCTGTCTGCGCCAAATACATCGCCGCGCCATGCGCCGCCATCCACTGGGCGTTATCGCGCTGGTGCGAAGTCGTTGAAACCACCAGCGGCACCAGGATGCTTGCCACGCCAGCCACAGCGATCTCGCTGACGGTAATGGCACCGGCGCGGCATACCAGCACATCAGCATCAGCATAGGCAGCGGCCATATCCTCGATGAAAGGCACCACACTGGCCTCGACCCCGGCAGCTTTGTACGCCGCCTGCAAGGTTTCGATGTGCTGAGCGCCAGACTGATGCACGACCACCGGCCGCATCGCCTCCGGTATCAAGGCCAAGGCAGCCGGCAAGGTTTCGTTCAACGGCCGCGCACCGAGGCTGCCGCCGACGACCAGCAGGTGTAGAACACCGCTGCGCTGGCGATAACGCGATTCAGGCGGTTCAACGGCCGCGATTTTCTTGCGAATCGGGTTACCGGTCACCACGGATTTTTCTGCCAAGGCGCCCAGCCTCTGCGCTTCACCTTCGAAACCGAACATGATGCGATCGGCCACCCGCGCTAGCGCGCGATTCGACATCAGCAAGGCAGCGTCCGCGTTGACCAGCGCCAACGGCAGGCCACGCAGGCGCGCCGCCCAGCCGCCGGGCACGGTGACATAACCGCCCATGCCGAGCACCACCGATGGGCGCAAGCGCCCCATCAGACGCCAGGCCTTCCAGGTCGCCGCCAATAGCTTGAAAACACCGGCCACACTGTGCAGCAGCCCTTTGCCGCGCAAACCGGAGAAATTCAAACGCGTCATCGGAATGCCACTGGACGGCACCAAATGGTTCTCCATGCCGTGCCGCGTTGCCAGCCAGTGCACCTGCCATCCGCGGCCGCGCATAGCTTCGGCCACGGCCAGCCCCGGCATGACATGCCCGCCGGTGCCTGCTGCCATGATGAGTAAGGTTCTGCTCATACCGGCAGACCCTTCTGGATTCTTCTGTTCTCGAAGTCGATGCGCATCAGTACGGCCAAAGCAATGCAATTGGCGAGGATGCCGCTGCCGCCGAAGGACAGTAATGGCAAAGTCAGGCCCTTGGTCGGTAGCAGACCCATGTTGACCCCGATGTTGATGATGGCCTGCACGCCGATCCAGACGCCGATGCCCTGCGCCAGCAGGGCGGAGAAATAGCGCTCGTTGCCGATGGCTTCGCGGCCAATGGCGAAGGCGCGCATGACCAGCCAGGAAAACAGGCCGATGATGGTCAGCACTCCGATAAAACCCAGCTCCTCGGCAATGACTGCAAGCAGGAAGTCGGTATGTGCTTCCGGCAGATACAGGAGTTTCTCGACGCTGGCACCGAGACCGACGCCGAACCATTCGCCGCGGCCGAAGGCGATCAGCGCATGTGACAGCTGATAGCCCTTGCCATAGGGGTCGGCCCACGGGTCCATGAAACCGATGATGCGCTGCAGGCGGTACGGCGAACTCCAGATCAGCAGGACGAAACCCACCACCAGCATGCCAATCATGCCGATGAAGATACGGATATTGATGCCGCCCAACCAGAGGATGGAAATGGTGATTGTGGAAATGACGGCAAAGGCGCCAAAATCCGGTTCCATCAGCAACAGGCTGCCGACGACGAACATGACCAGCAGCATCGGGAAGAATCCCTTGGTGAAACTGTCCATCACCGCAGCCTTGCGCAAGGTGTAATCCGCCGCATAGACCGCGACCAGCAGCTTCATGAATTCAGATGGCTGTATGGTGACGACAAACAGCGAGATCCAGCGCCGGCTGCCGTTAACCTCGCGGCCGATGCCCGGTATCAGCACCAGCGCCAGCGTCACCATGCCGATGAGGAACAGGTAGGGCGCCATCTTCTGCCACAACTGCGTCGGAATCTGAAAGGTGATGGCAGCCGCACTGAGGCTGATGACCAGATAGATGCTGTGCCGGATCAAGTAATAGGTGGACTGATGCCCGGTCGCGCGGTCCGCTTCGGCCAGCGCGATAGACGACGAATAGACCATGACCAGCCCGATCC
>JAEWTK010000105.1 GCA_023459535.1 Pseudomonadota bacterium | reverse complement strand
CAGCCAGACACTGAGCTTGCGGTAGTGCTGTTCGGCCAGTATCTCGGTCGGCGCCATCATGGCGACCTGCCAGCCATGCTCGATGGCCTGCAGCGCCGCCATGGTGGCGACGATGGTCTTGCCGCTGCCGACATCGCCCTGCAGCAAACGCTGCATCGGATGCGGCTGCGTCAGGTCATGGGTAATCTCCAGTGCCGCCTTCTGCTGGGCATCGGTCAGCCGGAAGGCCAGACTTTTCAACAATGCGCTAATCAGTTTTTTCGAAGGCGGCAATGCCGGGGCGCCGAGCCTGCGCCGTCTGGCGTAATGCCGGCGCATGGAAAGCTGCTGCGCCAGCAGTTCATCAAAGGCCAGGCGCCGCCATGCGGGCTGCGTTCTGTCCTGCAGCTGTTCGATCGGCATGCTGGGCGGCGGATAATGCAGGGCCTGCAGGCTCTGGGCAAAACCCGGCAGATGATGTGCCTGATAAACCCAGCCCGGCAGGGTTTCTTCCTGCTGGTTCTGCGTCATCGCCCAGTGGATGGATTTGCGTACCGACGCCTGACTGAGGCCAGCCGTCGTCGGATAGACCGGCGTCAAGGTGTCCGCTGTCGGCGTGTCTTCATCGACCGGGCGGCATTGCGGATGCACCATCTCCCAGCCAAAAAAACCATTACGCACCTCACCCAGCACACGCAAACTTTTACCTACCGCCAGCGCCTTGATCTGGCTGGGGTAAAAATGCAGAAAGCGCAGCGTCAATTGCCCGCTGGCATCGCGCAGCTGCGAAACCAGGGCCTTGCGCGGCTTGTACTGCACCTCGGTATGCACAATCTCGCCTTCCACCTGCGCCTGCTCGCCCGCACGCAAATCGCGGATGGCGGTGATACGCGTCTCATCGACATAACGCAGTGGCAAATGCAGCAGCAAGCCCTGCACATCGACTATGCCCAGCTTTTGCAACCGGGTCTGCAGCGGCTTGCTGAACTCCTTGAAATCGGAGAGTTTTAGGCTAATTCCATGACTCCGTCAGCTTCCACCAGCGCACCGCGCGGCAGAGAGGCAACACCTACGGCTGCACGCGCCGGGTAAGGCTGGGTGAAATATTCCGCCATGATGGTGTTCACCAGCGCGAAATTCGACAGGTCCGTCAAGAAGATGTTGAGCTTGACGATATCGGCCATTGAGCCGCCTGCCGCTTCAGTCACTGCGCGCAGGTTCTTGAAGACACGATGCACCTGCGCTTCAATACCTTCGACCATCTCCATGCTTGCCGGGTCAAGGCCGATCTGGCCGGAAAGATAGACAGTACTGCCGACCTTGACTGCCTGTGAATAGGTGCCGATAGCCTGCGGCGCACCGTCGGTATGAATGATTTGTTTTGCCATGTTGTTTCCTGATTGCTGTTGAGATTGATACTTGAAACTGGATTTTCGGTGATTGGTACGCTTGATCACTGCGCACGCTGGTCGGCGCCGCTACCTTTGACCCGGTTGATACGGACCATGTCCGGAATCCTGCGCAAACGCCGCATCAAGTCTGCCAGATGCACACGATTTCTGACCTGCACCGTAAAGTGCATGTTGGTATAGGCGCTACCATCCGGCTCTTCCATGCTGACGTGATCAATATTGGAACCGGCGTCGGCAATACCCGATGCGATCTTCGCCAGCATGCCGCGCTCGTTCGCCACGGTCAGCTTGAGATTGACCTTGTACAGGCGTTTGCCGTCCGGATCCCATTCCACATCAAGCCACTTTTCCGGATCAAGCCGGAATTTGCGGATCGCCGGGCAATCATGGGTATGAATGACCAGGCCCTTGTCCTTGTTGATAAAACCAAGAATCGGGTCACCGGGAATCGGTCGGCAGCACTGGGCAAACTGCACCGCCATGCCTTCCGAACCACGGATGGTGATGGTGTCCAGCACCTTGTTGAGCTGCCTCGCCTGCCGCTCCATCGCGCTATCCAACAGGCCCTCTTCCGCTTTCTGCTCTTCGGTCTTGGCCATCAACTGATGCGCCACCATGACATTAAGCCGCTTGCCCAGACCGATATCGGTCAGCACTTCCTGCTTGTCCCTGGCACCATAGTCACGCAGCAGTTTTTGCCAGCGTGCCTCATCGATATCGGCCGGATCGACATGCAGGGCACGCAAGGCCTGGTTCAGCATACGCTGGCCAAGATGGGCAGATTCGGCGGTTTGCATGGATTTGAGGAAATGTCGGATATGCGCCCGCGCCTTGCCGGAAACCACATAATTCAGCCAGGCAGGATTCGGCTTGGCCATGGCGGACGTGATGATCTCGACATTGTCGCCGTTATGCAACTCCGTGCGCAAAGGCGCAAGCTCGTGATTGATCTTGACCGCCACGCAGCAGTTGCCGACATCGGTGTGCACGGCATAGGCAAAGTCCACCGCGGTTGCCCCCTTGGGCAGGGCCATGATCTTGCCGCGAGGAGTGAAGACATAAACCTCGTCCGGAAAGAGGTCAACCTTGAAGTGTTCGAGAAACTCGAGCGAATCCGCACTCTCGCTCTGGATATCGAGCAGGCGCTGCAACCACTGGTGGGTCTGTTGTTGCAGAGCGGTCAGGTGGGCATCCGAGGACTTGTACATCCAGTGCGCGGCAACGCCGGCCTCGGCGATGTTGTGCATCTCCTGGCTGCGGATCTGCACCTCGATCGGCGTGCCGAACGGCCCGAACAGCGTCGAGTGCAACGACTGATAGCCATTGGCCTTGGGAATGGCGATGTAATCCTTGAACTTGCCCGGAATCGGTTTGTACAGACTGTGCAGTATGCCCAGCGCCAGATAGCAGGTCGGCTGGTCCTTGACGATGACGCGGAAGCCGTAGATGTCATAAATCTGCGAGAACGTCGTGTTCTTGCCAGTCATCTTCTTGTAGATGCTGTAGAGGTTCTTTTCGCGGCCGGTGACATCGGCCTCGATCTGCGCTTCCTGCAGTTTCTGCCGGATGCTTTCCTGTATCTTGCCGACCACCTC
>JAEWTK010000104.1 GCA_023459535.1 Pseudomonadota bacterium | reverse complement strand
ATCAGCGCCTCACCCTGTTCCGGCAGCAGGCCGAAGCGGTCGATCAGTTCTTCCTGCAGGTTATCCAGTTCGTCATCATTGGTGCAATTGGCGAGGCGCTTGTAGAGCACCAGCCGCTCGTGCACATCCGGGCAATAATCGTTGGGCAGCAGGGCGGGGGTGTGCAGGTTGATCTCGGTGGTGACGCCGAGCGGTGCGGAAATGTCCGGCTCCTTGCCGGCTTTCAGCTGTTTCACCGCATGGTTGAGCATGTCGGCGTAGAGGTTGAAGCCAATCTCGTGTATTTCGCCGGATTGTGAATCGCCCAGCAGTTCACCGGCTCCGCGTATCTCCAGGTCGTGCATGGCCAGATGGAAACCGGCCCCCAGGTCTTCCAGCAGCTGGATGGCATCCAGGCGTTTCTGTGCCTGCGTGGTGATCTTGCGGTGTGGGTCGGTCAGCAAATAGGCGTAGGCCTGGTGGTGCGAACGGCCGACACGGCCGCGCAGCTGATGCAGCTGGGCGAGGCCGAACATGTCGGCCTTGTTCATGATGATGGTGTTGGCGGTCGGTACGTCGATACCGGTCTCGATGATGGTCGTACACAGCAACAGGTTAAAGCGCTGGTGGTAGAAATCACGCATGACGTGCTCCAGCTCGCGTTCGCGCAGCTGGCCGTGAGCGATGCCGATGCGCGCTTCCGGTAGTATCTTTTCCAGCTTTTCGCGCATGCTGTGGATGGTATCCACCTCATTGTGCAGGAAATACACCTGCCCGCCGCGTTTGAATTCGCGCATGGCGGCTTCGCGGATGATGCCTTCGGAATAATCGGTGTGGAAGGTCTTGATCGCCAGGCGCTTCTGCGGCGGCGTGCTGATGACGGAGAACTCGCGCAGGCCTTCCATTGCCATCGACAGCGTGCGCGGAATCGGCGTCGCGGTCAGCGTCAGCACGTCGACCTCGGCACGTAGCGCCTTCATCTGCTCCTTCTGACGCACGCCAAAGCGGTGTTCTTCGTCCAGAATGGCGAGGCCCAGGTTCTTGAACTTGACGTCTTTCTGGATCAGCCGGTGGGTGCCGATGATGATGTCGATCTTGCCTTCTGCCAGACCATCCAGTGCTTCCTTTTGTTCCTTGGCAGTGCGGAAGCGCGAGATCTCGGCGATCCTGACTGGCCACTCGGCGAAGCGGTCGGTGAAGTTGTTGTAATGCTGTTCGGCCAAGAGGGTGGTCGGCACCAGTACGGCGACCTGACGTCCGCCCATGACGGCGACGAAGGCGGCGCGCAATGCGACCTCGGTCTTGCCGAAGCCGACATCGCCGCAGACCAGACGGTCCATCGGCCGACCGGATTGCATGTCGTCGATGACGGCTTCGATGGCGGCCAGCTGATCCGGCGTTTCCTCGAAAGGAAAGGCGTCGGCGAAGGCTTCATAATCGTGCAGCGACAGCTTGAAGGCATGGCCCTTGCGCGCGGCGCGCTGGGCATAGAGGTTGAGCAGTTCGGCGGCGGTATCGCGAATCTGTTTGAGGGCTTTCTTCTTGGCCTTTTCCCAATGGCCGCTGCCCAAACGGTGCAGTGGTGCGGATTCCGGCGGTCCGCCGGAGTAACGTGAAATCAGGAACAGTTGCGAGACGGGGACATACAGTTTGTCGTCGCCGGCATATTCCAGCAGCAGGAATTCGGTCTCGCCTTCGCCGAAATCCAGGTTGATCAGTCCGCGATAGCGGCCGACGCCATGTTGTTCGTGCACCACCGGATCGTTTTCGCGCAGCTCGGAGAGATCCTTGAGCATGCCCTCTGTGCTGCGGGCTTTCTCTTTCTCGCGGCGGCGCTGCTGGCGCACGGTGGCGGCATACAGTTCGGCTTCGGTGATGATGACGAAATCGGTAGCGGGGAAGCCGCTGTGCAGGGTGCTGATGCCCAGCATCAGGCTTTCATCGCTGGCCAGGAAAGATTGCCAGGAATCGCATAGTGCAGGTTTCAGTTCATGTTCGGCAAATAGCTGCGCGATGGTCTCGCGCCGGCCCAGGCTTTCGGCACCGATGAGGATGCGTTTTCTGGTCTTTTTCAGGAAGGCCTGCAATTTGTGCAGCGGATTATCGGCGCGACGCTCGATATCGAGTTCCGGCAGGCCAGTCTTCTTCTCCGGCTGCATGATGATCCTGGCATAGCGGTGCGTGGCTGCGAAAAAGTCCTCGGTCTTGATCAACAGCCGCTCGGGGTGCAGGATGGGCCGCTCGGGGTCGTGGGCCAACAGGCGGTAGCGTGACTGCGCTTCCTGCCAGAAATTCTGCGCGGCAGCGTCCAGGTCGCCATGCAGGCATAGCACGGTGTGCTCGGTCAGGTAATCGATCAGCGTTGCGGTCTCGTCGAAGAACAGCGGCAGATACCATTCGATGCCGCCGCTGGCGATGCCTTTGCTGATGTCCTTGTAGATGCGGCTGCGTGACGGGTCACCCTCGAACGTCTCGCGGAAATGTTGACGGAAACGGGCGATACCGGCCTCATCCAGCGGAAACTCGCGCGCCGGCAGCAGGCGGATCTCGGGCACCGGATAGAGGCTGCGCTGATTGTCGACATCAAAGGTACGGATGGTCTCGATCTCATCGTCGAACAGATCCAGGCGGTACGGCAAGGCGCTGCCCATCGGGAACAGGTCGACCAGGCCGCCGCGAACGCTGAATTCGCCCGGACTCATGACCTGGCTGACGTGGTGGTAGCCGGCTTCAGCACATTGCTGGCGCAGGGCTTCCAGGTCCAGTCGCTGGCCTTTTTTTAGCATGAAGGTGTGTGCGGCCAGATAGGACTGTGACGGTAGACGCAGCAGCGCCGTGCCGGCCGGCACGATGATGACATCGCAGCTGTTCTGGCTGATCTGGTAGAGCGTCGCCAGCCGTTCGGAGATCAGGTCCGGGTGTGGCGAGAAATGATCATAGGGCAAGGTTTCCCAGTCCGGCAGCAGATGCACTTTCAGTTCCGGCTCAAACCAGGGCAGTTCTTCCAGCAGGCGCTGGGCTTCAAAGGCACTCGACGTGATGATGGCCAGTGGCGTCTTGGTGGCGCGCTGTTTAAGCTCGATCGCCAGTCTGGAAAGTGCCAGGCTGTCGGCGCCGACGACTATTTTTTGAACACGCTCGGCCTGACCGGCAGCCGGTACGGAAATGGAAAACTGCATGGGGAAACAACAGACAAAAAATGAGTGAATGCTGAATTATAGCCGCTGGCAATGGGCGAGGGCTATTGAAAATACTGGTAAATCCAATCCAGCCAGCCTGCTGGCAGGCTGGATTTCCAACTATATGGTTGCTCTTCTACTGAGTATCCTGCTCAGTAGAATGTTTTACTTGGTGAGCAGTTTGGTGATCTGGATCTCTGCTGCGGTCCAGTAATCGACCGGGCTGCCTGCGAAACCGTTACGTTCAGCCAGAAAGTAGGCTGCGACCTCCACCATGCGATAACGCTCTTCCGGACCAACTTTGCTGGTCTTTGGCGCAGCCTTTTTCGCTGCTGCCGGTTTTTTTGCAGCAGCGGGTTTCTTGGTGGCTGCTGCCTTGGGTGCTGCCGGTTTCTTTGCGGTGGTAGTCGTTTTGCTGGCGGCGGTTTTTGCCGTTGTTGCTTTTGGTGTAGCCATCGAAGTTCCTTTCGATCAATAGGACTTTATGCTGCTGAAAATGAAAGCGATAACTTTCAGAAACGATAATAACTCGAATCCCTCAAACAGTTCCACCCACCGTGAGGCCGTCGATACGTAAAGTCGGTTGGCCGACACCAACCGGCACGCTCTGGCCCTCCTTGCCGCAGGTGCCGACGCCGGTATCGAGCGCCATGTCGTTGCCGATCATGGAAACGCGCTTCAGCACATCCGGACCGTTGCCGATCAATGTTGCGCCCTTGACTGGATAGGTCAGCTTGCCATCCTCGATCATCCAGGCTTCGGCCGCGGAGAAGACGAACTTGCCGCTGGTGATGTCGACCTGGCCGCCACCGAAGTTGACGGCGTAGAGGCCTTTCTTCACCGATTTGATGATTTCCTCCGGCGCCATGGTGCCGTTCAGCATGTAGGTGTTGGTCATGCGCGGCATCGGGATGTGCGCATAGGACTCGCGCCGCGCGTTGCCGGTCAGCGGCATGCCCATCAGACGCGCGTTGAGGCTGTCCTGGATGTAGCCGCGCAGGATGCCGTCCTCGATCAGCACGGTGCGCTGGGTCGGGTTGCCTTCGTCGTCCACGCTCAGAGAGCCGCGACGGTTGGCGATGGTGCCGTCATCGACCACGGTCACTCCCCTGGCGGCCACCTGCTGGCCGATGGCGTTACTGAAAGCGGAACTGCCCTTGCGGTTGAAGTCGCCTTCAAGCCCATGGCCGATGGCTTCATGCAGTAGAATGCCGGGCCAGCCGGAACCGAGCACTACTGTCATGCTGCCGGCCGGGGCAGGACGTGCATCCAGATTGACCAGCGCCTGATGTACGGCCTTCTGTGCGTAGTCCTGTAGCACGTCATCGGTGAAATAGCTGTAATCGAATCGACCACCGCCGCCGGCTGAGCCTTGCTCACGACGGCCATCCTGTTCGGCGATGACCTGGATCGACAGGCGCACCAGCGGGCGGATATCCGCTGCCATGACCCCATCGTGGCGTGCGACCATGACCACTTCATATTCGCCGGCAATCGAAGCCATGACCTGGCTGATGCGTGGGTCAGCCTTGCGCGCAAAGGTTTCCAGCCGCTCGAGCAGTCTGACCTTGGCATCGGCGCTGAGCGATGCGATCGGGTCCTGCGGGATATACAGTTGGGGCGCGCTGATGCGTTGTATGGATTTGCCGGATTGCTCATTGCCGGATGCGGCAATGGCGCGGGTAGCCTGGGCCGCCTGTTCCAGTGCGGGCAAGTGGATGTCATCCGAATAGGCGAAGGCGGTCTTTTCGCCGCTGACAGCACGGACGCCGACGCCCTGGTCGATATTGAAGTTGCCGGACTTGACCTGGCCTTCTTCCAGTCCCCAGCTTTCCGAGCGACTGTACTGGAAATAGAGGTCGGCATAATCCACCTTGTGCGACATGATGCTGCCGAGCACGCTTTGCAATGCCGGGATATCCAGCCCGGAAGGCTTGAGCAGGGTCTCGGTGGCGGTGTCGAAATGCGAACCGGCTTCCGGACTTGAACTGGTCGGTATGGTGTCAGGCTTCATCAGTCATCTTCAGTTTATTTAATATATAAAAACTATAACAATTAATATGTTAATAGATAATACGAAAAACCATGATTCACGGCTCATGATGCCGGCTTGCCTTATGGCAGGCTGCGATGTTTCAGTGCCGGTAAGCTCTTGCGCAGGCTGGCGAGATAGCCTGGATTGATCGAGGCAACTACCACACCCGAACCACGCGGCAGGCGATCGAGCACGACACCCCAAGGGTCGACGATCATGCTGTCGCCGTGGGTTTCGCGGCCCGAGGTGTGATAGCCACCCTGGGCCGGCGCCAGCACATAAGCCAGGTTCTCGATGGCGCGGGCGCGAATCAGGGGTTCCCAGTGTGCCTTGCCGGTGGTTTCGGTAAACGCGGCCGGCACCACGATGATATCGACCGGGCCCATGGCACGATAAAGCTCGGGGAAGCGCAGGTCGTAACAGATGGAAAGCCCGATTTTGCCGAAGGGGGTGTCCAGCGTCACCACTTCGCCGCCCGGTTCGATGGTGTCTTCCTCGCGGTAATGCTCGTTGCCGAGGTCGAGGCCGAACAGGTGGATCTTGTCGTAGCGCGCGACCTGTTTGCCTTTGTTGTCATAGACCAGGCAGCTGTTGCGAACCTTGTTCTTGCTGCCGCATTCCAGCGGTACGGACCCGGCAATGATCCAGATATCATGCTTCTTCGCGGTTTTGGCCAGGAAGCGCTGTATTGGGCCATTGCCCTCTTTTTCACGTGCGGCGACCTTGTCCGTATCTTTCAAACCCATGATGGCGAAGTATTCCGGCAGCGCGATCAGTTTGGCTCCCTGATTGACCGCGATCTCGATCAGGCGTTCCGCTTCGCTCAGGTTGGATGACACATTCGGCCCTGAAGCCATCTGGATGCCGGCGATCTTGGTCATGCTGGGAACGGCTCTGGTTTTTGATGTTCTGGCTTGTTTGCCTCTGGATTTGATTGCCATGATGTTCTTTCTTGCTTGATATGAATTTAATGCCAGTTTTTCTACAGTATGCCTTACTGCCCGGGAATTTTCTGTACTGCTTCATCCGGGTTTTTTCCGATATTGCGTTCTACCGGTTCGTCCCAGGTGCCGGTGATCTCATATTCCTCGGCGGCAAACTTGTTAAGCGGGTCTTTCAGCAGCTTTTGTGCAATGAAAGCGGCGGCAGCGACGGCTGGTCCGCCAGCCAAAGCTGCCAGTGAGACACTGTCACTGATATAAGGTGTCACTTTCACCTTGAGATTCTGCGTTTCCTTTTTCAGATCGGTTTCGCCCTTGATGTCGATTCTGGCGACCGGGCCTTCCAGCAGGAAGTTGTCACTGCGCATGATGCCCTGATTGATTTCAGCGGTTGAACTGATCTTGTCGAAAGTGAACCCGCTGCTCAACACATCACGGAAGTCGAAAGTCAGCCGTCTTGGCAGATTCTGCAGGGTCAGAACGCTGAACAGCCGGCCTACCCCCGGCTTTATTTTCAGAATCTGCCCGCTACGCGCGTCCAGGGAAATGGTGCCGGAGAGTTGTTCGACATTGAATTCATGCGGACTGCCTGGCCATCTCAATTTGCCGCTGAGCTGGGTAGTGCCGTCCTTGATGATATCGGGGTAGCCGAAGCGGGTCAGCGTGTTGCCCAGCTGGTTGATATCCCAGTTGACGTTCATTTGCGTGTTGGGGTTGCTCAGCCAGTTGTGCCATTCACCATTGGCAGTCAGTACGCTGTCCGGGTTGCTGATTCTCAACTGATCAATTTGCCAGTCATTGCCTGACTCGCTGGCTCGCAGTTCCAGCCGCCCCAGTTCCTTCTGGCCGAAGATGAAACTGTCGGCGACGATGTCGAGGTCCGGGTATTCCAGTTTCTTGTTTTCCTGCTTGATCTCTGTTGCTTGTGGGGTCTTGCCCGGCACCGTCAGATTACGCAATCTGGCGAGGACCTTGCCATTGTCCTTGCTGATCCAGCGCACGTCGCCATTCATTTCCTTGCTCTGGATCTGCATCAGCCAGCCATCGTCGGCTTTGCTTGCGTCGAGTTTCAGCGCATTGATACGACGCTCGAA
>JAEWTK010000103.1 GCA_023459535.1 Pseudomonadota bacterium | reverse complement strand
TCCATGTTCAGTGCCGTCGTCGTCTCACGCGCAGTGATCAACCTGATCTACGGCTATCGTCGCAAGATCGGCAAATTGTCCATCGGCTAATCCACCAATAATCGACCCAGAATACACAGAGCAAAATTATGGAATTTTTCCGGATTAAAAAAGACATTCCCTTCATGAGCTATGGCCGTCTGACTACGGCCATCTCGCTCATCACCTTCATTCTTGCCGTTTATTTCCTTGCCGTGAGGGGCTTGAACCTTGGCGTCGATTTCACCGGCGGCACCATGATGGAAGTCAGCTACCCGCAAGCCGCCAATATCGAACAGATCCGCACTGCAGTCCAAAGCGTAGGCCTGAGCGATGTCACGGTGCAGAACTTCGGCACCAGCCGCGACGTACTGATCCGCCTACCCGTAAAAGAGGGCCTGAGTACAGCACAACTGTCTGAAGAAGTCATGGCGGCCCTGTACAAGGCCGATAGCTCCGTCGTCATGAACCGGGTCGAATTTGTCGGTCCGCAGGTTGGAGAAGAGCTTTATGAAAACGGTGCGCTGGCCTTGCTGCTGGTCAGTATCGGCATCATGCTCTACCTGTACTTCCGTTTCGAATGGCAATTCGCGCTAGCCGCGATGATCGCCAACTCCCATGACGTTGTCATCATTCTCGGTTTCTTTGCCTTCTTCCAGTGGGAATTCAACCTGACCGTGTTGGCTGCTGTTCTAGCCGTACTGGGCTACTCGGTCAATGAATCGGTCGTGGTCTTTGACCGTATCCGCGAAAATTTCCGCAAGATGCGCAAGGCCGCACCCAAGGATATCATCGACAACGCGATTACACGCACCATGTCACGCACCATCATCACCCACTTCTCCACGCAGCTGATGGTGCTGTCGATGCTGATCTTTGGCGGTGAAGTGCTGCATAACTTCTCGCTGGCGCTGACCATCGGCATCCTGTTCGGCATCTATTCTTCCGTGCTGGTTGCCAGCCCGATCGTGCTTTTCCTCGGCGTATCACGCGAGACTTTCGTTCCGCCCGAAAAGAAACAGTCCGAAGAAGAAGCCCTGCCCTGATTCGCCTCAGATCCATACCATCGGGGGGAGTGCCTTGACAACGCAGGGCATTCCGCCTGACACTAGCAACGTCACTTAACCGAACCCAGCCACTTGGACCAGATTCCCATATCGATGCAGCTTGGCGCACTCGCCTTGCTGCTCTTCATTTCTGCATTTTTCTCCGTTTCCGAAACCAGCCTGATGTCAGTCAACCGTTACCGGTTGCGCCATCTGGCAAAAGATGGCCATCGTGGCGCACGTCTTGCCGTTTCATTACTCAGCAAAACCGACAAGCTACTGGGCATGATCCTGCTCTGCAATAACCTGGCCAATGCGGCATCAGCCGCACTGGTCACCGTCATCAGCATCAATTTGTTCGGCGAGGGCGAAGTGGTTCTGATGCTGGCGACGCTCAGTGTCACCTTTGCCATTCTGGTGTTCAGCGAAATCACACCCAAGGTCTTTGCAGCAGCGCATTCAGAAAAGATAGCGCTGTTCTGCAGCTACATTCTTTACCCCTTGCTGAAGTTGTTGACCCCGGTGGTCTGGTTCGTCAACCTGTTTGTTCAGGGCCTGTTGCGATTGCTCGGCATCAAGGTCAATTTTGCCGAAACCAGCCATGCAGTCTCCATGGAAGAATTGCGCAGCATCGTGCTGGATGCCGGTAGCTATATCCCGAAAAAACACCGCACCATTCTGCTCAATTTATTCGAACTGGAAAAAATCACTGTTGATGACGTGATGATTGCGCACACCCAGATCGAATCCATCAGTTTTGATGACCCGCTGGAAGACATCCTGCAGCAACTGGCCACCAGCCATCACACGCGCCTGCCGGTGAAGGAAGGCCCTAACGAGGACATCGTCGGCATCCTGCACTTGCGCAAAGCGATGAACCAGCTGCGCGACGGCAAGCTGGATATGGAGTCCTTGCGCGATATCATCACGGAGCCCTATTTCGTTCCCTCCGGCACGCCGCTCTATACCCAAATGCAGCAATTCCAGGAAAACAAGCAGCGTATTGCCCTGGTCGTCGATGAATACGGCGAACTGAAAGGCCTGATCAGCCTTGAAGATATCCTGGAAGAGGTGATTGGCGACTTCACGACACAATCCCCTTTGCGCATGAGTTCCTACCATCAGGAAGAAGACGGCAGCTGGATCGTTGATGGCAGCAGCCATTTGCGCGATCTCAACAAAAAGCTTGGCCTGAATCTTCCGCTGGACGGCCCGCGCACCATGAACGGACTGGTACTGGAACATTTTGAAGATATTCCGGAACCCAACACCAGCTTCAAAATCGGTACGCACCGTCTGGAAATCCTGCAAACCCACGACAGAATCGTCAAAAGCGTTCGCATCTATCCTTGAATTCCCTCCTGCCGTTTCGGTTCGCCAGCGGTCAAATCGCCAGCCGTATTTGGACTTGAAATTTTCCAGATTCGGCTCAAAATAGAATTGACATATGGCAAACACCAAGCATCAAGACAGCGTAATTTCAGAACCGAGGACAGCAAAGCCCAAACCGCCGTCCATGTATAAAGTCATCCTGCTGAATGACGATTACACGCCGATGGAGTTTGTTGTGGATGTGCTGCAGCGATTTTTTAACAAATCGCGTGAACAAGCGACGCAGATTATGCTCAAAGTTCATACAGAGGGTGCCGGCGTTTGCGGGATTTACCCGCATGGCATAGCCGAAACCAAAACGAATCAGGTGATGAATTATGCACAGGAGCACCAGCACCCCCTGCAATGTGTCATGGAAATTGCTTAAGTTTTGATGTGATTCAACCGTTCCATAGTTTACGTAGTCCAAATGCAGTGCGATTTGCAGTACCCCGCAATCCAAGTTGAACGACCAAGGTGCCCAAAATGATAGCGCAAGAATTAGAAGTCTCTCTCCACATGGCCTTTATGGACGCCCGTCAGAAGCGTCACGAGCTGATTACGGTAGAGCATCTGTTACTGGCCATGATCGACAATCCGACGGCGGCGGATGTCTTGCGTTCCTGTGGTGCCAATCTCGACACACTGCGTAGCGAACTCAACAATTACATCGAAGAACACACCCCGGTCGTTGACGGCACCGAAGAAGTCGACACGCAACCGACTCTCGGCTTCCAGCGCGTCATCCAGCGTGCCATCCTGCATGTGCAGTCCTCTGGCAAGAAGGAAGTCACCGGCGCCAACGTACTGGTCGCCATCTACGGCGAGAAAGATTCGCATGCCGTGTTCTTCCTGCATCAACAGGGTGTTACCCGTCTGGATGTGGTCAACTTCATCTCCCATGGCGTCGCCAAGGTCGGCGATGACAACACCAAACGCACCGAAACAGAACAGGAAGCCGAGACAGATGCCCCGCCAGCGGGCGCACTGGAAAGTTATACCCTGAACCTCAACCAACAGGTCGCCGCCGGTAAGATCGACCCGTTGATTGGCCGCGGGCTGGAAATCGAACGTGTGATCCAGACCCTGTGCCGCCGCCGCAAAAACAACCCGTTACTGGTCGGCGAGGCGGGCGTTGGCAAAACAGCCATCGCCGAAGGCTTGGCACGCCGCATTGTTGAAGGCAACGTGCCAGAAGTTCTGGAAAACTCGGTCATCTACTCACTGGACATGGGCGCCCTGCTCGCTGGCACCAAATATCGTGGCGACTTTGAACAGCGTCTCAAGGCCGTCATGAAGAAGCTGCAGGAACAACCGAATGCCATTCTCTTTATTGATGAAATTCATACCTTGATCGGCGCCGGTTCTGCCAGCGGT
>JAEWTK010000102.1 GCA_023459535.1 Pseudomonadota bacterium | reverse complement strand
CAGTAGACCTCGGGCACCAGTAGTTGTCGGCTGTTGGCGAAATTGCGTTTTAGCTGGCTGCAGTTGGCGGCTTCCAGCATGAGGTCGAGTTCGGAGTGGGTGTGGCGGGCGAATTCGGCAACGATCTCGCGCGGTTTCAGGCGTTTGCCCTCATCCCACAGGGTTTGCATGAGCCAGGCGGCGGTATCCAGCAGTTGCAGATCCTTTTCGATCACTGCGGCGATATTGGGGCGCAGGATCTTGACTGCTACCGGGTGACCATCAGGCAAATGGGCAAAATGCACCTGAGCGACAGAAGCGCTGGCGACCGGCGTTTGATCGAATTGCCCGAAGACTTCATGGACAGGTTTGTCGAATGAGGCCTCGATGATCTGTTCGACCTGGGCGTAGGGGAAAGGGGGTACCTTGTCCTGTAGCCTGGAAAGTTCATCGGCAACATCCGGCGGGATGAGGTCGCGCCGGGTGGACAGTACCTGGCCGAATTTGACGAAGATCGGACCCAATGCTTCGAGTGCCAGGCGCAGGCGTTCGCCGCGTGATTGATGCAGGCGTCGCCAGAACAGTAGTACGCGAACCAGCTGTTGGAGAGGGCGTAGCCTGGAGTGGCTGAGGATGAGTTCATCCAGGCCGAAGCGCAGGGTTACAACGAGGATTTTGATCAGACGAAACAGGCGCATAAAACGGATCTTTGCTGACTTGAGGGTTAAGTGGAGCGTCAGTGATTATCGGGTTTGATTTTTTCGGACAGTTTCTCGATCCGTTTTTCCAGGCGCTCGGTATCTTCGCGTAGCGTATCGACCTCCTGATTGAAGGCTTCCACGTGACGCTTCTTGGCGAGCATCGGCTGTTCTTCCTGCCAGTATTCGACCAGCATCTGCATCAGATTCAGGCTCTGGCTTCTGATCTCATGGCTCGCCTTGCGGCCGATTTCGGCCAGTTGATGCGCCGGAATGTCGCCGATGACCTTGCTCAGGTCCTCTTCATATTCCCATGTCATGCCGCGCAGAACTTTTGCCAGTGCGGCAGCCAGTTCGGTGTCACCTTCCAGTGTCGCCAGCGAGGAAGCGCCATCGTCGTTGGCGAGCAATCTGAGAGCGACCGACGGAGGCACCGTGATGCCGGCATCCGCTGTCGAGGATTCGCCGGCCATGGCCAGTCCACCATCTTCCAGCACGGTCAGGTGTGCGCTGAATGGCGGGATGGTGAATTTGACGGTTTTGCCACCGAATGGCTGCAATTGCTCCTTGGCCCAGACATTCTGGTTGATCAGGTGATTCAGCAGGCGGGTGAGTAGAGGTTTGAACATGATCTCAAAGCTTCCAGCCCTTGTGCAACGCCACTGCACCGGCGGCGAGATTGTAGTAATCGACCTTGGCAAAGCCGGCGCCCAGCATCATCTGTTTCAGGGTTTCCTGGTCCGGATGCATGCGGATGGATTCTGCCAGATATTGATAGCTGTCTGCATCCTTGGCGAAGATCTTGCCCATCAATGGCAGCAGTTTGAATGAGTAGGCGTCATAAACCGGCGCCAGTGGTTTCCAGATCTGTGAGAATTCCAATACCAGCAGGCGTCCGCCAACTTTCAGCACGCGCTGCATTTCTGCCAGCGCGGTTTCCTTGTGCGTCATGTTGCGCAGGCCGAAGGCGACGATGACGCAATCGAAATGCTGGTCGGGGAAAGGCAGTTTTTCAGCATCGCACTGTAGTGCCGGCACCGTTACTCCGTCGTCGATCAGGCGGTCGCGGCCAACAGCAAGCATGGAGGCGTTGATGTCGGTCAGGATGACTTCACCGCTGTCGCCCACTTTTTTGACGAACAGTCGCGACAGGTCGCCACTGCCACCGGCGATGTCGAGTACCCGGTCGCCCTTGGAGACGCCACTGACCTCAACCGCAAAACGCTTCCAGCCCCTGTGCATGCCGAAAGACATGACGTCATTCATCAGGTCGTACTTGCGGGCGACCGAATGGAAGACCTCGCCGACCTTTTTGGCTTTTTCAGCCTCAGCTACGGTTTGAAAGCCGAAGTGCGTGGTGTTTTTCTCGTTCATGGTATTTCCTTGCGTTTGATTCCGGCCATCGCCAGTTTGCCAAGGTATTCGAGCCACAGGGCCTCGTAATTTGCGGCAAGTTCGTAGAGGTAATCCCAGGAGTAAAGGCCGGTATCGTGTCCATCGGAAAATACCAATTTTACTGCGTAGTTGCCGACCGGCTCTATGTCGATGATATCGACATTCTCCTTGCCGGTTTGCAGCACTTCCTGTCCGGCGCCGTGGCCACGTACCTCGGCCGATGGGGAATAAACTCGGAGGAATTCGCAGGAAAGCTGGGCGCTTTTGCCGTCATCGAAACTGATTTCGAGCAATCTCGATGCCTGGTGCAGGCGGATGTCGGTCGGGCGTGGGGAATTCGGTGTCAGTCCGGTCATTTCGGGCTACAGTGGCTTAAAGTCACGATGATAGCAGAATGTGATAAAGCGCTTCAAAATACCGTTTGTCCGCAGGCGACTTCCGTTTATCTGAAAAATGGATGAAATGTGCGCATTAGCGTGCTGATTAATTTGACTATTTTTTTCGGCATGCTAAAGTGATATTCACTAAAAAAGTATTCAGGGAAGACCATGGCTGAAAACAAACTTGCTCACCAGTTTGCTGCTTACGCAGAGTGGCGTAAGGCGTTGGTGGACACGATATGTGATTACCGTAGCTGGCTCAATGAGCAGGAGCTCAATGACGGTCAGATCGATCAGCGCATCCAGCATCTGCTCGAGCGTCTGCGTGATGACAAGCTCAATGTCGCATTCGTTGCGGAGTTTTCGCGTGGTAAATCCGAACTGATCAATGCGATTTTCTTCGCGGATTATGGCCAACGTCTTTTGCCTTCCACTGCCGGTCGCACCACTATGTGCCCGACAGAACTACTTTACGACCCATCGAAACCCACCTGTCTGCAATTGCTGCCGATCGAGACTCGCACCTCGGATGTCACGACCAGTGAATACAAGAATTATCCGGATGAATGGAAGGTGTTTGAGTTCAAGGTCGATTCCAGCGAGAGCATGGCCGAAGCATTCAAGCAGGTCAGCACGACCAAAAGGGTCACTGTGGAAGAGGCCGAGCGTTATGGTCTCTACGATCCGAACAACCCCGATGATGCCATGAGCCTCAACAGTGACGGCAGCATTGATGTGCCCTGCTGGCGCTATGCCATGATCAATGTGCCGCACCCATTGCTGGAGCAGGGTCTGGTGATTCTGGACACCCCGGGGCTGAACGCTATCGGCACCGAGCCTGAGTTGACGCTCAACATGCTGCCTAATGCGCATGCCGTGCTGTTCATTCTTGCTGCGGATACCGGTGTCACCAAATCCGAGATCGATGTCTGGCGCCAATATATCAGTGGCACACGCTGGAAGCAGAAAGGCCGTCTTGCCGTCCTCAACAAGATCGACGGTTTGTGGGACGAACTGAAGGATGAAGCGCAGATTGAGAAGGAACTGACCAAACAGGTCAACACCAGCGCCGAACTGTTGGGCCTTGATGCCAAGCAGATATTCCCGATTTCCGCACAGAAAGCCCTGTTGGCCAAGGTCAGTTCGGATGACGCCTTGCTGACGAAGAGCCGTCTGCCGGAATTGGAGAAGGCGCTGTCCGAGGAGCTGATTCCTTCCAAGAAGGAGATCGTGCGTGACAATACGCAGAATGAAATCGAAGACCTGATCAACAATTCACATCTGATTCTGGATGCGCGTCTGCAAGGTTTGACCGAGCAGCTGGGCGAGCTCAAGGGCCTGCGCGGCAAGAACGAGGATGTGGTCGAGCACATGATGAGCAAGGTCAAGGTCGACAAAGAGAACTTCGAGAAGGGCTTGCAACGTTTTCAGGCTTTGCGCAGTATCTTCTCGCAACAGACCAATCAGCTGTTCACGCTACTTGGCATGAAGGCCGTGCGTGAGTCCGTGGTGAAAACCCGCGAAACCATGGTGGCAGCCAATTTCACCAAGAGCATCCGTGCTGCAATGGATGGTTTCTTCGCCGATCTGAAGGATCGCATGGTGCAGTCCGATAAGCAGATCGAAGAAATCAAGAACATGATGGATGCGATGTATGAGAAGTTCTCCAAGGAGCATGGCTTGCGCAAGGCTGATGCGCCATCTTTCTCTACACTGCGCTATCAGAAGGAGCTGGCGAAGCTGGAGCGGGCATACAAGGAGCAATTCAATACCGCATTGAACATGATTGCCAACGAGAAAATGACGCTGACCTCCAAGTTCTTTGAGACGCTGGCCAGTCGCGTGATCCATGTTTATGAAGTGGCCAACCATGATGTGGAGAACTGGTTGAAAGCAGTGATCGCGCCGATGGAGTCACAGGTGCGTGAGCATCAATTGCAACTGCGCCGTCGTCTGGAAAGTATCAAGCGTATCTACAAGGCAACCGATACGTTGGAAGACCGTATCGGTGAACTGGAAGGCATGGAGAAGAGTATCCAGGCGCAGGTGGCCGATTTGAAGATATTGCGTCAGCACATGAAGAACGCCTTGAATTTCGAGGCTGATGCGGAGCAGGCCAAAGTGGCATGACACTTTCGTCTATCCTTTTTTTGCTGGGTCTGACAGTAGTGTTTGTGGGGTTGGCTGCGTTTGGCATCCTCTGGGCCATCAGAAACGGGCAGTATGACGATATGGATGGTCCGGCGCAGAGGATCCTGATGGATGACGATGATCCGATGATTCCGTTCAATCGCTTGAAACAGACCGATAATCAGAATAAAATCGACGCAAATAAACGATAGAGGTTGTAGCGATGAAAGACTATTTTACGTTTTATAATTTGCCACTGACGATTGTGATCGTGCTGATCACAATCTCTTGGCTGAGCATATTCTCTGTCATTTTGTTCGGCTAATGCTCTGAAATAATCAAGGAAACAAATAATAAAGGCTGCCTTGGCAGCCTTTATTATTTGTGATGGCAGATACTTGAATTATGCGTGGCTTTCGCTGAGCAGCAAGCGCATTTTTTGCATCGCTTTTTGTTCGATCTGCCGGATCCTTTCGGCAGACACCCCGAATTCATCAGCCAAATCGTGCAAGGTCGCCGAATTGTCTTCCTGCAGCCAGCGAGCCTGTACGATACGACGGCTACGCTCATCCAGGCTTTCCATGGCTTGGGCCAAGCCTGACATTTCTAGTCGTTCAGCCTGTCTTTCTGCCAGAAATTCAGAAGGTTCGGCGTTCGGATCTTCCAGATAGGCTATCGGGCTGTAAACTTCTTCACCATCGTCATCGCTGTAGCCTTCCAGCGAGATTTCGTGCCCGTTCATGCGGGCTTCCATCTCCAGGACTTCCTCCGGCTTCACGTTCAACTCGTCTGCGATATGCTTGACCTCTTTGGTGTCGAGCGTGCCCAGACCTTGCTTCATGCTACGCAGATTAAAGAACAGCTTGCGCTGTGCCTTGGTGGTTGCGATTTTTACCAAGCGCCAGTTACGCACGATGTATTCGTGAATCTCGGCCTTGATCCAGTGCATGGCAAACGAGACCAAGCGCACGCCGCGTTCCGGGTCGAATTTCCTGACAGCCTTCATCAGCCCGATATTACCTTCCTGAATCAGGTCGGCCTGCGGCAATCCGTAACCGGAATAACCACGCGCAATGCTTACTACCAAACGCATGTGCGAAAGAATCAACTGCTTTGCCGCTTCCAGATCGTTATCTTTCTGCAAGCGAGTTGCCAGCGCGAATTCATCCTCTGCACTCAGCATCGGGAAGGACTTCACCAGGCGAATGTACTGGTCCAGTCCGTCGGTTGAACTGATGGTCGGTAAAGTCATGGCATTGGTCATATTGGGAATGTTCCTCCTTGAAAAAACATTTTAGCACTCACGATATGAGAGTGCCAGCGCATAAAAGTTTCATCAGGTTTTCAACTTTTATGCTATTTGAAAATGATGTGGTCAGCGAAGAACCCTGCTATCTGTTTTGCCGCAATCTAATGATAGATCGGGAAAAACTCCCGATATTCCATCTTCCGGCCTGACTTAATATATGTGGATGGAATTGGATCTGCCTCATAAAGTCGCAATACCCATCTGGTATCGAGCTGGCACCGAGAGTCTCTGGTGCATCTTGCAGCAGCTTGCATGACGTTGATCAGAGAATGATGACCAAGTTGGCGATGGTTGTAGTTAACACGCCTGACAAAGCGCTCACGGCAATTGCTTTTTGCTTCTCGTTGATCGCACACATGCTGTTCATCGGTACCCTGCCCGCAGACGGGAATGGTAGAGCGCCTATGCCGATGATGATAGATGCTGATCTGGCATTTCTTCAGCCGTCACCGCTGGAAATTGAGCAAGTTCCGCCAGAGCCTGTTCCTGAAGACATCCCGGTATTCAAGGTGGTCGAGTCCGGGCTCAAATCCAAGCCATCCAGAAAGGTCAAGAAGGTCAGCAAGGGCAAGGCGTTGCCCGTATTGGCAGCGGATGGCCCGGCTGACGGAGCGGCTTACACCGTGCCTGAAATCCCGCCGGAAAATGTGGCGGTAATCGATGAGGGTTTCGGTGCTGCGCCGGCACCCAATACCGGTTCCATTCACGGTTCGCCTGAAGGTGAAACGAAGGGATCCGCTGTATTGGATGATGATTATCTCTGGCATGCCTATGGCCATGCCATACAGAAATTGGCCAATCAATACAGCGTTTATCCGGAAATCGCCAGGCGACGGGGTGAGCAAGGCGAACTGGAAGTGATTTTCCATATCGGCGCGGATGGTAAGCTGAAAAATCTGGATATCATGAAATCCAGCGGTTACAAGGCCTTGGACAGGCAGGCGCTGGAGATGGTGAGAAAAGGACTGGATGCGCTGCCGGTTCCTGCCAGTCTGCGTGGTCGGGAATTCAGGATAGTCATTCCGGTTGAATTCAAATTGAAGTAGCGGTCATTTCCCGGGCTTGATTCTTCATCGGTCACATTCCAACAATTGCTTGATGTATATCAAGTTGAATATCAGTCATTTCTATATGCTGTGCATGTCCTTAATCCTTTGGATGGAAATCAGATCAAGGGAATAGGTAACTTCCCGGTTACCTGAAAAATAACAATATCTGTGCCAGCCGAATGAGCGCGTCTGTATTGGCGCTTATGGTGGTTCGCCGTTCCCCGCAAGATATTCGCGGGGTGAGTTACTGGAAATTGGAAGGTCTTCCAGACTCTCAGTCAGGCCACCAACTCGCAATGCAAAGTGCAGGGCGTCTTAACACTATATGATCGAGAGGAGAGCAGTTTTGGCTATTTTGTGGACAGACGATTTAAACACGGGTATCGATGTTATCGACAAGCAGCACAGACGCATCGTGGATTACATCAATGACCTGGAGCTGGCGAAAGCCAAGCAGGACAGAGAGACCGTTGGCAAGGTACTGGATGAGCTGGTTGACTACACATTGTCCCACTTCGCTTTTGAGGAAAGCCTGCAGGAAGAAGCCGGCTACAAATATTGTAAGCCGCACAAGAAGGTGCATGATCTGTTCGTGCGTCGTGTCAACGACTATCTGGAGCGTTTCAGACTGGGCGATGACATTGTCGACGAGATTCATCACATGTTGACGTCATGGCTTATTAACCACATCCGCCGTGATGATGCGGACTATGTATCGGCCGTGCGCGCCAACATGATCGGTATCATTTCAGAAAAAGAAAAGAACAAGGATGAAGGCTGGTTCCGTCGCTTCTTCAAGTAAGCGCAGCGTCATTGTTCTGGATTGAAAAAGCCGGCAACTGCCGGCTTTTTCATGGCGGCTGCATGGGGTCAATCAAGTTGAGCCAATGAGCGGTTGACGGCGATGTAGGAACCGAGCCAGCTGAGGAATACCGCGCTACCGATGATGCCCAGGCTGGTCCCCGCTGTCGGCAGGTCAAGCCGGAAGCCGCTGGCATAAAGCTCGGCCAGATCGGTGATGGAGGCATTGAACAGGCTGATGATGGCGACCAGCAGCAGCCAAGCGACCAATCCGCCGCCAAGTCCGTAGATGGTGCCCGCATAAAGGAATGGCCGGCGAATGAAACTGTCGGTGGCACCGATCAGTTTGCTGACCTCGATTTCTTCACGCTGGGTCAGTATCTGCAGCCGTATGGTATTGCCGATGATGACGATCAGTGCGAACCCAAGCAGGGCGACCAGCACCAGGATGCCTTTCTTGCCCAGTTGCAGAATCGCATTGAGACGCTTGATCCAATCGGTGTCGAGTTGCGCCAGCTCCACTCCCGTCCACTGCTGTAATTCAGCCTGCAGGCTTTCCATTTCTGTCGGAGTGAGCGGCGCAGGAGTGACAAAATAGGCATCGGGTAGCGGGTTCTTTTCCAGGTTGCCGGCCACGGCTGCAGTCTCGGCGTTCTGTTGCAGTTGCTCCCAGGCCTCGTCCCTGCTGGTAAATCGATGATTCCGGATATCAGGATGCGCCTCGAGCTTGTCAGCAATCTCGCGTATGGTATGTTCGTCAGCGTCCATATTGAGGAACAGGCTGATCTGCGGGTCACTCTGCATGCTGCCCGCCAGCCGGTTCAGGTTGTCGACAATCACATAAAGCGTTCCGGGCAGGCAGAGGGTGACGCCCATCAGCATGAACATGAGGAAAGTGGCCAGTGCGTGCGCCTTCATTCTTTTTGTCACCAGACTCAGCGCCTGGGCGTGCTGGTTCAGCCAGGGCTTCATGCAAAAACTCCGGTCGTACCATCCTGGCTTTCATGGTCAGATCCATTACCCAGCTGACTGGTCAGATGACCATGATCCAGTTTCAGCACCTTGGCTTGCGGGCTGATGCCGCGTACATCGTGGGTGGCGATGATCACGGTGACCCCGACTTGCTGAAAGGCGTTAAACAGCTGCAGGATTTCCGCGGCATAGGTTTCATCCAGATTGCCGGTTGGTTCGTCAGCAATCAGGATGGCGGGTCTACTAACGACTGCCCGTGCAATCGCCAGCCTCTGCTGTTCACCGCCGGAGAGCGTGATTGGCATGGCCTTTTCCTTGTCCAGCAGGCCCACCTTGTCCAGTGCGGCGCGTACGCGTTTTCCTGCTTCATTGCCGCTGATGCCGTTGATATGCAGTGGCAGGGCGACATTATCGTAGCAGTTGCGGTCGTAAAGCAGTTTGTGATCCTGAAAGACCAGGCCGAATTTGCGTCGCAGATAGGGCACGGCCGCGCTACGCAGATGGCTGATGTTCTGGTTGTTGATGAGCACGGTGCCGCTGGTGGGGCGTTCCAGTGCCGCGATCAGTTTGAGCAGGGTGCTCTTGCCGGCGCCGGAATGGCCGGTGACATAGACCAGTTCTCCCTGATCGATATTGAAGGTGATGTTTTGCAGGGCCTGATTGCTGCCCGGATAGCGCTTGCTGACCTGATCGAAGCGGATCATGCAGGAATCGTCCTTTTGGCGGGTTCGGTAAGCAGGCCGGAAAAAATCATGAGCATGAACTTATCATGAGAACAGCGCCTGAACAAATTCTTCGGCATCAAATGGACGCAGATCGTCGATGCTTTCACCCACCCCGATATAGCGGATGGGGATCGGTCGGGCTTGGGCGATGGCCGCGATGACACCTCCCTTGGCGGTGCCGTCCAGTTTGCTCAATACCAGGCCGCTGACACTGAGCGCATCATCAAAGGCCTTGACCTGGGTCACGGCGTTCTGGCCGGTATTGGCATCCAGCACCAGCAGGATTTCATGCGGCGCATCCGGCATGGCCTTGGCGATGACACGTTTCACCTTGCTGATTTCTTCCATCAGGTTCAGTTGGGTCGGCAGACGCCCGGCGGTGTCAGCCAGTACGATGTCGATATTTCTGGCCTTGGCTGAGTTGACCGCATCGAAGATCACGGCCGCAGCATCACCGCTCTGGTTGCTGACGACATGCACCTGGTTGCGTTCGCCCCATGCCTGCAGTTGTTCGCGGGCAGCGGCGCGGAAGGTGTCGCCGGCGGCGATCAGCACCGATTTCCCCTGCGCCTGGAACAGGTTGGCCAACTTGCCGATGGTCGTCGTTTTGCCGGCACCGTTGACGCCGACCAGCATGATGATGAAGGGCTGGTGATTGCTGGTATCCAGTGGCTTTTGCAGAGGGGCGAGCATCTCAAGCAGGGCCTGCTTGAGCGCCTCCTTCAGCTGGCTGGTGTCGCTCAGGCTCTGGCGCTTGACGCGGGTTCTGATGTCGTCGAGCAGGGCCTGGGTTGCCGAAAGGCCAACGTCGGAAGTCAGCAGGATGGTTTCCAGTTCCTCGTAGACTTCCTCGTCGATTTTCCCGCCGCTGAACAGGGCAGCCAGCTGGTTGCCAAGCTGGCTTCTGGTTTTGCTCAGGCTGCGTTTGAGTCGCTCGGCCCAGCTCAAGGTGGGCGTTTCCGCGGCGGGGGCTACTGTATCTGCCGCAGCTGCGGCTGCTGGATTTTCATTCGCCGCTACAGGGGTTTTGTCTTTTTTGAAGATGTTGAACATAGGGCTCTATTCTAGTCGTAATCAGACATTGGTTAAATGGCTATAATGCTGCGAGTCGGGTTCAAAGACTTTGAACCAAGAAGGCAGGATGTCTGTCAGACTCGTCGTTCGCGCATTTCCAAAATGCCCATTCGGTTTCGTTGCTGCGGTGCTGGGATTAACTGCGCTCTATGATCCGCTGCACTCTATGATCGACAGCAACTTGGTCCGCATATCGCAAATTCAAGGAGAGCAATAAGGTGATATTTCGAGGTTTGGTTTTGCTGGTGGCCATGCTGCCGGGTTTGTTGCATGCCGCAACGCATGAATTCAAGCTCGACAACGGCATGCGTATCATCGTTCAGGAAGATCATCGTTCGCCGGTGGTGGTTTCACAGGTCTGGTATCGCGCCGGCAGCATAGATGAAGTCAATGGCAAGACCGGGGTGGCGCATGTGCTCGAGCACATGATGTTCAAGGGTACCAAAGAGATCAAGCCAGGCCAGTTTTCTCGCATCATCGCGGCGGCTGGCGGACGCGAGAATGCCTTTACCGGCCGCGATTACACGGCCTATTTTCAGCAGCTCGAGAAATCCCAATTGCCGCTTTCGATCAGGCTTGAAGCCGATCGCATGCATAATCTGGTGTTGACCGAGGAGGAGTTCTCCAAGGAGATCAAGGTGGTCATGGAGGAGCGGCGCTGGCGTACGGAGGACAAGGCGCAGGCGCGGGTCTACGAGCAATTCAATGCTGCGGTCTACAATGCCCATCCATATGGTCGCCCCATCGTCGGCTGGATGAACGATCTGGAACACATGACAGTGGCGGATGCCCGGGAATGGTACAAGTACTGGTACACCCCCAACAATGCGCTGCTGGTCGTGGTGGGTGATGTCGATCCGCAGCAAGTCTACAAGCTGGCGAAGAAACATTTCGGCCCGATCAAGCCGCGTCCGGTGGCCGAGCGGAAACCGCAGGCTGAACCGGAGCAGAAGGGCGAGCGCCGTATCGTCGTCAAGGCGCAGGCTGAGCTGCCCTACATTCTGATGGGTTTCCGTGCACCGGCCTTGAATGATCCCGCAAGCGATTGGGAACCCTATGCCCTGGAATTGTTGGCCGGCGTGCTGGATGGCAATGCGTCCGCCAGATTGAATCAGGAACTGGTGCGTGATAGCCAGACGGCGATAGAAGTCGGTGCCGGTTACAGCATGTTGTCGCGCGGCCGTCAGAGCCTGTTTATGCTCGAAGGCACACCCAGCCAGGGCAAGACAGTTGCCGACCTCGAAGCGGCGCTGCTGCAGCAAGTGGAAAAGATCAAGTCATCCGGCGTCACCGCAGAGGAGCTGCAGCGCGTAAAGGCGCAGGTGATTGCGGCGGACGTCTACAAACGCGACTCCATGTTCTATCAGGCGATGGAGATCGGCCAGCTGGAAACCATGGGCTATTCCTGGAAGATACTTGATGATTATCAGGCCAGGCTTGAAGCCATTACGCCGGAGCAGGTGCAGGAAGTCGCCAGAAAATACCTAGTCAGCGATGTGCTGACCGTTGCCACGCTGGACCCGCAACCGATCGAACCTAAAACCAACAAGCCACAGGTGAACCCACATGCGCGCTGATATGCATTTATTCAAGAACCTGACCCTGTTGACGGTGGGCCTGCTGTTTGCCGTGCAGGCCTTTGCCGGCGTCAAGATCGAGCACTGGCAGACCAGTGTCGGTGCCGGTGTCTATTTCGTCGAGAACCATGACCTGCCGATCATTGATATCAGCATCAATTTCGCCGCGGGCAGCGCACGCGATACTGAGCAAAAGGCCGGTTTGTCTGCCATTGCCCGTCATATGATGACGACCGGTGCCGCCGGCATGAGCGAGGAAGAGATATCGAAGCGCATGGCCGATATTGGCGCCATCCTTGGCGGTGAGCATGATATGGACCGCGCCGGCTTCAAGCTGCGCACTTTGAGCAAGCAGCCTGAACGCGAGCAGGCGCTCGATATTTACAGCAAGATCATTCAGCAGCCGGACTTCCCCGAGGCCATCCTGCAGCGCGAGAAGACCCGCATCATTGCCAATCTCAAGGAATCTGCGACCAAGCCGGATTCGATCTCCAGCAAGGCGTTCATGAAGGCTGTATATGGCGACCATCCTTATGGCTTCAGCAGTGAACCGGAAACAGTCGCTGCGATTGGGCGCGCCGATCTGCAACAGTTCTACCAGACCTACTACAGCGCCAACAATGCCGTCATTGCGCTGATCGGCGACATGAGCCGCGAACAGGCTGCCGAGATTGCCGAACGCCTGACCGCGGCCTTGCCCAAGGCTGCGTCTGCTCCGCCGTTGAGTGCGGTCGGCCTGCCAAAGCAGGCGCTTGAACAGCGCATCGAGCATCCGGCCAGTCAGTCGCATATCCTCTTGGGTTATCCCGGCGTCAGCCGCGGTGATCCGGACTATTTCCCGCTCTATGTCGGTAACTACATCCTGGGCGGCGGCGGTTTCGTTTCGCGCCTGACCGAGGAAGTTCGCGAGAAGCGCGGTCTGGTTTACAGCGTTTACAGCTACTTCATGCCGATGGCCGTCGAAGGCCCGTTCCAGATCGGTCTGCAGACCAAGAAGGAGCAGGCTGAGGAGGCGTTGAAAGTGGTACGCGATACGCTGGATGGTTTCATGCAGAAGGGCGTGACCGAGGCTGAGTTGAAGGCGGCCAAGCAGAACATTATCGGCGGCTTCCCGCTGCGCCTGGACAGCAATGCCAAGATACTGGATTATCTGGCAGTCATCGGTTTCTACAAGCTGCCTTTGACCTATCTTGATGACTTCAACAAGCAAGTCGACCAGGTGACCACGGCGCAGATCAAGGA
>JAEWTK010000101.1 GCA_023459535.1 Pseudomonadota bacterium | reverse complement strand
GCATCACACGCGCCGATTGTCCCGGATGCAGCGCCGAATGCTCTGCCGCCACATAAGTGGCCGCACCATGCGTCAGACTGTCGACAACAGCCTTGATGTCGTAAAAATCGACTTCCCGTTCATCCTGCGCCCACTGTTCGGGCGTAGCATCCCCATAAGCCAGGCCGGATATACGCTGCGTCTCGGTAAAGCCATCGACAACTGCCGCGTAACTGGCGCCCATCTCGAAAAGCCGCACGCGGTCCTGCTTGCGATTGAGGTTATAGACCAGCGTATCGAGCAGACCACCCCACAGCCCGGAGCGCATCACACTCATGTCACTGGCGATCGGATTCTTCAATCTGATAGGCGCATCGTTGCCGAGAAGATCCCGCTCCCAGCTTTCGTCGACAAAACTGTAGCTGACGATCTCCTGATAACCGCTGGTTGCCAGCGTGTCGCGCAATACGACTCGATGCAACCGAGTTTCCGGGCTGGGCAGCATATTGAGATCTGCACGCGGCGCAATAGCAGGAATGTTGTCGTAGCCATGCAAGCGCGCGACCTCTTCGATCAGGTCTTCTTCTATTGCAATATCGAAGCGATAGCTCGGCGGTGTGACCATAAAGCCGCTATCTGATTGCTTGAAATCGAAACCCAGCTTGCGGAAGATTTCGGCCACGACTGTAACATCCAGCTGAATGCCAAGCACGCTGCACAGGCGGTTCATTCTTAATTTCACAGGCTGACGTTGCGGCAAGGCGTTCAGTACCTCGGTCACCGGACCGGCTTCGCCACCACAGATTTCCAGAATCAGCCCCGTGGCACGCTCAAGCGCCTGCAAAGTATTGGCAAAATCCACGCCGCGTTCGAAGCGGTAGGAGGAATCGGTGGAGAATCCCAGCCGACGCGCACGGCCGACAATAACGCCGGGGGAGAAGAATGCGCACTCAAGAAAAATATCCGTCGTTGCATCGGACACAGCGGTCGACGCGCCGCCCATGATACCGGCCAGCGCGATTGCGCCATCATCATCGGCAATCACCAGCATGTCGGCATCCAGCTCGACCGTCTGTTCGTTCAACAGCGCCAGTTTTTCCTTCGGGCTGGCATAACGCACCTCGATATTGCCGCGTAGTTTGGCAGCATCAAAGGCGTGCATGGGCTGCCCCAGTTCCAGCAACACATAATTGGTAATATCGACCACGGCACTGATGCTGCGCAATCCGCTGCGTTCCAGGCTACGCACCATCCAGTCCGGCGTTTTGGCATGAGCATTGACGGCACGAATCAGACGTCCGCTATACAAGGGACAGGCATCACTTTCCTTGACGGTGACGGTCTGCTGCGCCTGATGTCCGAGTTTCGTCTCGACGATGCGTGGAAGATGAAAATCGGCACCGGTAATGGCGGCTACATCGCGTGCCACGCCAAGTATGCTGAGGCAGTCGCAACGATTAGGTGTCAGCTTGAGCGTGATGGTCCTGTCATCCAGATCCAGCAATTCGCGGATGTCCTGTCCGACCCGCGTATCTGCAGGCAGCTCGAGCAAACCGCTGCTTTCTTCGGACAAACCAAGCTCCTTGGCCGAACACATCATGCCAAAGGACTCGATACCTCTGACCTTGGCCTGCTTGATGCTGAAACCCGGCAGCTCGGCGCCGACCAGTGCACAAGGAGCTTTCAGCCCAACGCGTGCATTCGGTGCACCGCAGACGATCTGCAGGGGCTCAGCTGCGCCTGTATCGACGCGCAGGAGCTGCAATCGATCGGCATCCGGGTGCTTTTCGGCACTGACAATCTCGCCGACAATCACCTTGCTGAAGGCGGCAGCGACCGGTTCCATTTCCTCGACTTCGAGGCCAGTCATGGTCAGTGCATGACTTAAGGCCTCGCTGTCGATGGCAGGATTGACGAATTGGCGTAACCAGTTTTCAGAGAATTGCATAACTTACCCAAACTGCTGCAAAAAGCGCAGATCGTTGTTGAAGAACAGGCGCAGGTCATTGACGCCATAACGCAGCATGGTCAGGCGCTCGACACCGAGACCGAAGGCAAAGCCGCGGTATTTCTCGCTGTCGATGCCGACGTGGCGGAACACCTCCGGATGCACCATGCCGCAACCGCCGATTTCCAGCCAGCCGCTGTTCCAGCTCATGTCCATCTCGGCCGAGGGTTCGGTAAACGGGAAGAAGGAAGGACGGAAACGCACCTGCAGGTCATCCCGCTCGAAGAAACGTTGCAGGAAATCCTGCACCACACCCTTGAGATTGGCAAAACTGACTTCTTCATCCACCCACAAACCTTCGACCTGGTGAAACATGGGGGAATGCGTGGCATCGGAATCGACGCGATAAACCCGGCCCGGCGCAATGATCTTCAGCGGCGGCCCACTTTTATCTTTCAGCGCATTCTGCATGTAGTGCACCTGCACCGGTGAGGTATGCGTGCGCAACACGTGTTGGTCGTCGATGTAGAAAGTGTCGTGCATGGCGCGTGCCGGGTGGTCTTCCGGGATATTGAGCGCAGTAAAATTGTAAAAATCGGTTTCGATCTCCGGACCTTCTGCCACTTCAAAACCGATGGAATGAAATATCTGCTCGAGGCGGTTCATGGTCAGCGTGACCGGATGCAGGCCGCCCTTGCCTTGGCTGCGTGCCGGCAAGGTCACATCGATCGACTCGTTTGCCAGCTGCTTGGCCTGTTCTGCATTCAGAATCGCGTCACGTCGCGCTTTCAGCGCATCTTCCACACCCTGCTTGACGACATTAATGGCGGCTCCGGCGGCAGGACGCTCCTCTGCGCTCAGTTTGCCCAAGCCTTTCAATTGCTCGGTCAGCAAGCCGCTCTTGCCCAGATAGCGGGACTTGGCCTGCTCCAGATCCTGTATGGTGTCGCATGCAGCAAAGTCGCGCTGCGCCTGCGGGAGTATTTGTTCCAGATTTTGCATCGTCATTTTTGTCCTGGACTTGATTCACTCAGCCCTGAATTATGC
>JAEWTK010000100.1 GCA_023459535.1 Pseudomonadota bacterium | reverse complement strand
GGTCAGATCCATCTGGCGTGAATTGTTTCCCTTGAATGGAGGATCTAACCAAACAAAAAGAGCGGCTCAGCCGCTCTTTTTGTTTATCTGGTTGCATAGAAGTGGCCCCAGAAAACTGAACAAGCCGATAAGTGGAGAATCTGCTACCTTTAAATACCCTGCGGGGAGATAGAAATGGAGCAGAAGATGGCAAGAAGAACGAGACGGACACACTCAGTGGCATTCAAGGCCAAAGTGGCGCTAGCCGCATTGGTTGGCGACAAGACCTTGGCAGAATTGGCGCAACGGTTTGAGGTGCATCCCAACCAGATTACGGAATGGAAACGGCAACTGAGCGAACGCGCCGCCA
Organism: Pseudomonadota bacterium; assembly: GCA_023459535.1. Taxonomy (GTDB): domain Bacteria; phylum Pseudomonadota; class Gammaproteobacteria; order Burkholderiales; family Methylophilaceae; genus UBA6140. The sequence goes on along the minus strand of JAEWTK010000100.1, from coordinate 2,913 downwards.
ACGTATTTGGTGGGACTGGGAATCCAGCAGAGTCACCGGTTGACCTGAAGGCATTATATGCCAAGATCGGGCAACTGACACTGGAGAACGATTTTTTAGAAAGCGCGCTCAAGGCAGCCAGTTCACCGCGCACTACTTTGTGCAGGCCGTCAGGCAACAAGGCCGCAAACTGAGCATGGACGGACGTGGTGCCTGGCGGGATAATGTCTTTGTCGAACGGCTATGGAAATCGGTGAAATACGAAAGGGTTTATTTACATGCGTATGAATCGGTTACCGCAGCCAGAAGGTCAATCCTGCAATATATGGACTGGTACAATCGAGCCAGACCGCATTCGAGTCTGGGCAAGAAGACGCCGGATGAGGCTTACGCCGTGATGCTGCCAACGGTGGGCAGCATGAGAATCAGCAGAGTTTCCACTTAAAATACACGGAATGCTGTTCAAACGAGTGGGGCCACTTCTCTCCTCTCAGATAGATTGATTTGCTTCCAACGACTTGTATCTGTTAGGTAATAGCGTCTAGAGATGCACCAACCTGGCGAGAACGATTCCGTTGATGAAGCCAAATAAAAGCGCAGCTAGTGCAAAGACGGGTGTCAGGTAAATGATGCCGCTGTGCGGGATGAGCCACAGCCAGACGATCAGCAGTTGTCCGCTGATATGGGCGAAGGCAGCGAGTATGCTGAGGGTGACCGGGCCGAACCATTGTTTCGGCAGATGGATCGCGAGCGCGAGGACGGCCAGGCTGCCGAGTGCGCCGCCGAAGCTGAGCAGGAAGGTGGGCGAGAACAGTTGGCCGAGCAGCAGGCTGCCGGCGAATACGCGTAGCAGGCTGACCCAGGTGGCCGTGCCGATGCCATAATGGTATAGGACATACAAGGTCACGATATTGGCGATGCCCGGTTTGACGCCGGGCAGCGGCGAGGGTAGCACGGCCTCGATCAGATGCAGGCCGATGGCGAGTGCCGCCAGTTTGGCGATGCGGTGATCGTCCTCTGTCGCAGTAAAGGTGTACCGGGTGTTTGGGGGCATATCAATAATTCAGCGAATCGTAGGGCTTGCTGTTACCCAAAAGTTCGACGCTGACCTGATTCGGCAGACACATGGCAACTTCGCCCGCTTGCGTCAGCCAGCCCTGTTTGACGCAATATTGGCGCGGCCCGGGGTCGCTGGCGACGCGCACGCGGCCGTGGTCGATGATGACGGTGGTCGTGCCCAGCGGCCCCGGGATTTCCAGAGTGCGTTGTTGATTCAGGCTTTGTGTCGTGAATATTTCGCTGCCGGCGCGGACCTGCACCTTGCTGGCTGCTTCACCCAGCCACAGGGTCTTGAATAGAGCGAAGACCGCAATCGCGCCCAACACTACAGTCAGGCCATCCCCCCATCTCAGTCCGTGCAGCCAGTTATGGCAGGGTGCGGACTTCGACATCGTTCTTCCATTTGAGGCGCTGCTGCATGGCCGGGCTGGCAGCAATATTGCCTGCGTCGTCGATCACCATGAAGTTTTCAACCCCGAGTTTTTTTGCCATGGCGCTGCGCTGACCGTCATTGCTGATAAAGATCGGTTTGGAGACGACATCGGACAGGGTGCCGCTCAGCTCGCCCGGCGGCAACAGCACGGTGACGGCCTGCGTGTGTTGTGCGGGGAAGCCGTTGCGCGGGTCGAGCACATGGCAATAGCGCTTGCCTTCCAGTTCGAAATAACGCTGGTAGTCGCCGGAAGTGCCGATCGCCCAGCCGTCTTCCAAATCGAGCGAGGCGATGGCGCCGGGCTTGCGCGGATGCTGGATGCCGACATGCCAGTTGCGTTCGCCGTGACTGCCCAGTGCGATGACGTTGCCGCCGATGTTGATTAGTGCGTTGTTGGCGCCCTGTGCCTTTAGGTAAGCGGCAGCCCGATCCAGTGCGTAGCCCTTGGCGTAGCCGCCAAAATCCAGTCTGACGGCCGGGTTGCGGCTGCTGGCTTCGATGCCGGATGCGCTTTCATGCAGGATGATGTCCTGCATTTGCGGATTGGTTGCGACCAGTTTTTCGATGGTTGCGTGGTCGATGTCGACCGGTTTGAACATGTCGCGCTGGAATCCCCAGTGGCCGATCAGCAAGCCGATGGCCGGGTTGAACAAGCCGTCGGATTGTGCAGAGAATTGTTGCGCATGCCGAATCAATTGCGCGAGTTCCGGGTCGATGGGGACGCTTTCACCCGAGGCAAAGGCACGATTCAGGCGGCTTAAATCGCTGTCCTCGTTCCACGCATGCAGCTTGTGGTGCAGGCGTTGGAAATCCTGCTGGATGACGGCGGTAAGGTCGGCAGCGCGGGAGGCTTCCTCGCCATAGATGCTGATGTCCACCAGCGTGCCGAACACATAGCTCTGCGATTGGTAGAGCGGTTCGCGGCCGCAGGCCGAAAGGGCAAAGACTGTCAGCCACAGAGTGCACAGAGACCACAGAGAAAATCTGTTCTGCAGGAATGCTCGTGGTTTTTCTCTGTGCGCTCTGTGTTCTCTGTGGCTAAGGAAGTTGTTCCAGCGTACAGATGTGCACCAAGACCGAAGTGTCATCAGGTATTGCATCACGGGTTCAGCGTTTCTCTGTGGTCTCTGTGCGCTCTGTGGCCGCAAGACGTAGTTCCAGCGCATCCATGAAGATCTCTGCCGGGTCGCAATCGGTCTGTGCGGCGATCTCGACCATGCCGGTCGGGCTGGTGACGTTGACTTCGGTCAGGTGTTCGCCGATGACGTCGAGGCCGACCAGGAACAGTCCGTTCTCCTGCATTACTTGTCCGACGGTTTCGGCGATCTCGCGGTCGCGGTTGGTTAACGGTTGGGCCACGCCTTTACCACCGGCCGCCAGGTTGCCGCGCGTCTCGCCCGCCAACGGAATGCGCGCCAGCGCATAGGGCAATGGTTTGCCGT
>JAEWTK010000099.1 GCA_023459535.1 Pseudomonadota bacterium | reverse complement strand
CTGCTGAGCCTGTTCCAGATGGCGCGCCGCTTCGGCGTCATCATCCAGCCGCAACTGATCATGCTGCAGAAGACCCTGCTAAATATCGAAGGCCTCGGACGCGAACTCGACCCCGATCTCGATCTGTGGAAAACCGCACGCCCCTATCTGGAGCGCTGGATGTCCGAGCAACTGGGATGGCGCAGTGTGGTGCAGAACGTGCAGGCCGAACTACCTTACTGGGGCAAGATACTGCCGCAGGTACCGCGCCTGCTGCAGCAGCAACTGCAAAAAAGTCACGATAATCCGCTCAATGATGAGCTCCGCTTGCTCATCAAGGAGCAGCAGAGACAGACGCGATGGCTGCGCGTCATCGGCTTCATGCTGGCCGGTCTGCTTGCCTGGCAACTTACCGCACATTTTCTGCTTTAATCAGCAAACCCGCAGCATTGCACAAGGTATGGTATTTGCTAGAATCTAGCCGCCGAGTGGTGCGCGTCATGGCTTCTGCGATTCAGTGATGAAAGCCTCAGCGCACCCCGGATTTCGATTGCATATTTTCACGGCGACAGCGCCAGCAAAGGATCAAGCGTGCTACTAGGCTTTGTGATTATTTATCTGGTCATCTCCATCGGCATCGGCGTCTATGGCGCCACCAAAGTGCACAATTCGCGCGATTACGTCACGGCCGGGCGCAGCCTGCCACTACCCATGGTCATGGCCATGGTATTCGCCACCTGGTTCGGCGCGGAAACGGTACTCGGCATCCCGGCCACCTTCCTCGACGAGGACATGGGTGGGCTGATTTCCGATCCTTTTGGCGCTTCGCTGTGCCTGATCCTGTTCGGCCTGTTCTTCGCCCGCCCGCTCTACCGCATGAACCTGCTCACCATCGGTGACTTCTATCGCAGCAAATACAACCGCTTCGTCGAAGTCATGGTCGCCATCGCCATCGCGCTGTCCTATCTGGGCTGGGTTGCGGCGCAGGTCACGGCACTGGGGCTGGTCTTCAGCGTACTTTCCGACGGCAGCATCACGCAGACCCAGGGCGTCATCATCGGCGCTTCGATTGTGCTGATCTATACGCTGTATGGCGGCATGTGGTCGGTAGCGCTGACCACTTTCGTGCAGATGATCGTCATTGTGCTCGGCCTGCTCTGGATCACCTGGCTGGTATCGGACATGACCGGCGGCATCGCCCCGGTCATCAGCCATGCCCATGAAGCCGGCAAATTCAACTTCTGGCCGGAGCTGAACAGCATCGCCATGCTCGCCTTCATCGCCGGCCTGTTGACCATGGGCTTCGGCTCCATCCCGCAGCAGGACGTGTTCCAGCGCGCCAATGCCTCGAAGAACGAAAACATCGCGGCATGGGGCTCGATTGGCGGCGGCATCGCCTACTTCCTGTTTGCCGCCATCCCGCTGTTCCTCGCCTACTCCGCCACGCTGATCGATCCGCAGAAAGTCGCAGCTCTGCTCAGCAGCGGCAATGCCGAGCACATCCTGCCGAGCCTCGTCCTCGACCACCTGCCTATCTATGCCCAAGTCGTGTTCTATGGCGCCCTGCTTTCGGTCATCATGAGTACCGCTTCCGGCACCCTGCTGGCGCCCTCGGTCACCATTTCCGAGAACATCCTGAAAGGCATGTTCGGCCGCATGAGCGACGCCCATTTCCTGCGCATGATGCGTATTGTCGTCGTACTGTTCTCGGTCGGCGTCACGGCTTATGCCCTGTGGGCGATCGGCAGGGAGACCGGCATCCACCACATGGTCGAGAATGCCTACAAGGTAACGCTGGTCATGGCTTTCACACCGCTGGTCGCCGGCATTTACTGGAAACGCGCCAACGGCCAGGGTGCCGTCTTTGCCATACTGCTCGGTCTCGCAACCTGGACACCGCTGGAGATACTGGCGCCGGAAGGTAACATGCCACCGCAATTCGCCGGCTTCATCATGAGCATTATCGGCATGGTGGCAGGTTCGCTGATGCCGACCCTGAGTTTTCTTAAAAAAAGATAGTTACTTAGCGAAGCGCTGGCAGCGCCGGCAGAAGAAGGTCGAGCGTTGCCCCAGCCGGATCGATTGGATCGGTGATCCGCAGGCCTTGCATGGCGCTTCTGCGCGGCCATAGACAAAATACTCCTGCTGAAAATAGCCCGGATTGCCATCCGCGCCGAAAAAGTCTCGCAGACTACTACCGCCCGCCCGCAGGGCATCCTGCAACGTCGCCTTGATCTCTTCCACCAGCTTGCCACAGCGTTTTTTGCTGACCTTATTCGCCGCAGTACGCGGATCGATACCGGCCCGAAACAATGATTCGCTGGCATAGATGTTACCTACGCCTACAACCAGATGACTATCCATGATGACGTTCTTGATCGGCGCGGTCTTGCTGCGCAACTGCTGATACAGCCAATCGCCGTGAAAACCTTCATCCAGCGGCTCGGGACCCAGCACCTTGAGCAGCACATGCTCTTCCGGTACCCGGCCAGCCCATAGCACCGCACCAAAGCGGCGTGGATCGCGCAAGCGCAAAACATGGCCATCAACAAAATGCAGGTCGAAATGATCATGCTTGGCAGGAGGCTCGTCCCTGGCCAGCAAACAGATACGGCCGGACATGCCCAGATGCAACAACAGTGTGCCTGACTCGAAACGCGCCAGTAGGTATTTGCCACGGCGGCTCAGTTCGAGCAGCGGCTGATGCTTCAGGGTTTCAGTGAGGTGCGCCGGTATCGGCCAGCGCAGAGAAGGATTCCTGATGACGACCTGACTGACCGTCTGCCCGAGTAGCGGGAGCAGACCCCGCCGCGTCGTTTCTACTTCGGGCAACTCAGGCATGATGCCGGGTTATTCTTCCCTGGGAATATGCACCGGCGGATTGAGCATGGCAAAGCCGAGATCAGGCGCAAAGTGATAAATCAGCCCCTCATCCGGACGGCCCAGCAACAACTCGGGGGATTCCTGGATTTTATCGAAATGCACCTTGCCGCCACCTTCAAGCTTGACCTCAAATGAAGGGTAAGTGGTTTTATGGTCAGGCTTGTAGGGCTCGACCGACTTGGCAGACGAATTTATCCATGTCAGATCCAACCACTCGTTCATTTCATCTTGGACCGGCTTGGCATTCTCGGCTGACACCTTCCACTTGCCGTCCTGCAGATCCACATTCAGGCGTATCTGTTCCCATTGTTCCAGCCAGGAAAAATCAAAGCCGGCGATCTTTTCCGTAGGCTTCAATGGCTTCTTGTCTATCATTTCCACCACTTGCGTACCTGCGGACTCGCTATAGCCGGGGTCCAGCAGATAAACGGCATCCTGATAGGCAACATACTGCTCGCTGCTCACCGGGTTATAAGTGCCAAAGAGAAACTCGTGATCATCCAGCTTGAGCTTAAGTTTAGGTTGATCCAGGCCGAATTTTTCCAGGTTCTCAGCCGAAAATTTCTCGGTGCTGGCCGCTGCAACGACGGACAGAATACGCTGAACCGATGGCTGCTCGGCGCGTGCACTGTAGGGTTGCGTCATATGCCAATAGCCATCGACCTTCTCGAATGTGACCGGCGCCTTGGCAGGGAACTCGATACTCAGTCGAGAGAAATCCGCGAGTTTCAAATCCGATATTTCATGGGCAGTCGGTCCGACCACTTCAGGCTGCGGACGCAGATAGAGAAAAGCCACAATACCTGCTATCAACAATAGCAGCCCGAGATTTACCAGCCAGCGTTTGATCATGCTTTACGACGCTTCCACCAGATTAATACACCTGCCACCAGCAATACGATAGGCAGCACCAAACGGAATCCGAAGAAGATCAGCATGGTCAGGAACCTGTTCCATGGATCGCTCGGAATCACCACGTTCACATCCTTCAGCGGCTTGGGCAGGATGGTGATCAGGTCATCATCGCCAGCCAGCCAGTTGACGATATTGATACCAAAGTCGAGGTTGCCGCCGTTACCGATAAAAGTATTCGCCAGGAAATTGCCGTTACCGACGACGACGACGCGCTGACCCTTCTTGCCATACTCGCGCTCCAGCGCCACGGCAATATTGATCGGGCCCGGGATATCGGTCTTGCTGTCAAAACTGGCCTTGCTGTTCGCATCCATCTTGCCGGTTTCCAGCCAGCCGTTAGGCGCCACTTCAACCAGACGGCTGACTTTCCAACCGAACTCGAATGAATCGGCAGCATCGATCATGCGCGCTTCAGGGTAGAGGGTACGCAACATGAAATTCTTGGTAATGGCATGCTCGCCATAGGTATTGGCGAAAGCAACCTTGGGATCAGCACCATATTGCGAGGAGGAGAGGTCGATGACCATGCCCGGCGTGATCTGCAGGCCAAGATACTCGGCCAGCGGCTCCAGACCGCGCAGGTTTTCATCGTCCAGCAACCACAACAGGTTGCCGCCCTTTTCGACATAATCCTTGATCTTCTTGACTTCGATCTCGCTGATATCGACCTGCGGGCTGGCAATCACCAGCATGGCGCCATTGCTCGGCACTTCTTGCACCAGCGTCAAATCCGGGTTGGCCAGCTTGAAACCTTTCTTTTCCAGCTGCGCACCGAATTCACCGATGTCGTGATTCTTCAGACCGAGCAGATTACGTTCACCATGGCCGTCAAGGTACATCACCGCCCTGTCACGACTGCGTGACAAGCGCACCAGCAGATTGGTCATATCCTGCTCGACATAGGGTGGCACCAGGCGGTCTTCGCGCTGCTGATA
>JAEWTK010000098.1 GCA_023459535.1 Pseudomonadota bacterium | reverse complement strand
AGTCCGTCCTGATCAATACCCTGCCTCTGCTGGAGGCGGGTGCCAGTTCCGAGATTGAGAACATCGTGACTACGACGGATAAACTTTTCCGGCATTTGCGCGATGAAAGCCACGCCGACCCGGCGACGAAAGAGGCGCTACGTTATAGCCGCGCGCTCTTTGAAGGCTACCAGGCCCTTGCCAGACAGCCCATCAATACACGCCTCATGGAGCATATCTGTACCCAGATAAAAGGGGTGGAAATGGGGGTTCGTCGGGTTCCGGGAACTGCGCTGGCAAACGATGTGACGGGGGAGGTGATTTATACCCCGCCGATTGGTGAAGCCTTGATTCGAGACAAGCTGGCCAATCTCGAGCAGTTTCTCCACAACGTGGTAGAAGTTGACCCGTTGATCCGGATGGCGGTAACGCATTATCAGTTTGAGGCGATACACCCTTTTACCGATGGAAATGGCAGAACTGGGCGAGTGGTGAACAGCTTGTTCCTGATCCAGGAGGGGTTGCTGACGCTGCCAATTTTGTATTTGAGCCGGTACATCATCAAGCATAAATCCGACTATTACCGGCTGCTGCTTCGTGTCACCCGCGAGCAGGACTGGGAATCCTGGATTCTCTTTATGCTGAATGGCATCGAGGATACTGCCGTATGGACCACTGCTAAAATTGCCGCGATCAAGGGTTTGTCCGGACATACGGCTGAGTATGTGCGTAACAAATTGCCGAAGGTCTATAGCCACGAGCTGATCAGTTTGATTTTCGAGCTACCGTATTGTCGTATCAGTAGCCTCGTCGAGGCTGGCGTTGCAAAAAGACAAGCTGCCTCGCAATATCTCAAGCAATTAGTCGAAATTGGTGTGCTGGTTGAAGCGCCAACGACAAAAGAAAAGCTATTCATTCACCCCAAACTCATGCAGTTGCTGACACATGACAACAATGAGTTCAAACCTTATGACCTGGCTTTATGAGCGAAGCCGAAACCCGGTTGATAACCCATGAATGAAGTGAGTGTCAGCCAGAAGCTGATTGACAAGGAAAGCTGCCCGGATTTCGGCGCGCTGTGTAGGAGGAATAAAAGAAACGGCGCAGGTTATATGCGCCGTTTCTTTTCAGGCCGCATCTGCGGCCTTTTTGTTGCCTTCTCTCAGGCCGTTGGGTCGCCCGATTTCACCTTGTCCATCCATTGTTCGATGGGGATGACGCCGGCCTCCTTGGCTCTTTCTGCATCTGCAGGTGGCAGCACGTCCTGCACGATGTCGGTCTGCTTCCAGCCGGCCAGTGGGGTTTCGCATTCCGCTTGCGGCACATAGCGCGAGGTTTCCAGTTTCTGGTAGCGGTGGATGTAACGCGGGCAGTTCTGCCACATTTCGGAGAGTTTGACGCGCACCAGCATGTCGGCGCCCGGGAACTGTGGCAGCAAGGGGTCTTCACGCGAGACGGTGGCAGTGCCTTGCACGCGGATGCGGTGCGGTTTTTCGAATGAGATGAAGAGCAGGCCGACTTCGCTGTTCTGCGCGATGTTGCCTACGGACATGTACATGCCGTTGCCGTCGTAATTGGGGAAGACCAGGGTCCGGCTGTCGATCACCTTGACCAGGCCGACGTCGCCGCCCTTGTAGGAGACGGTGGGGCGGCCATTGTGGTCCACCGAGGCGAGGAAGAACATGTCCTGCGCTTCGATGAAGGCTTTGGTTTCGTCGTCGAATTCGGTGACGCAGGCGATCTCCTCGATGCGGTCTGCCAGTTTGCGGGTGCCGAAGGCGTCCTGCAGTTCGCGGTGTTGGGGTCCGAATAGTCGGCTCATATATCGTTTTCTCCAATTGAACGAACCTTGAAGGACCGTGCAGGCGATTTCCTTGATGCAAGCGCCTGGCCGGACTTTCGTGGTTTCTTGATGTTAAAACGGGCGGTCTTTGCCGCCCGGGGTCGTTTCAGTATAAGTCAAAACGGCGGCGCTGTCGGCCGGCCGCCGTTCGCTGGCAGTCGCCGTGCCTCAGGCCGGACCGTTACGCACCATGCTCATGATGCTGCCGGCATCCAGCGTGCTTGCCTTTTGCTGAATCTGCGGCAGGTATTGTTGCTGCAGGTTCTTGGCCGGGCCGAGCAGGTTCTGGAAGGTATCGCGCAGCACGGCGGTATCCATCTGGCGGCCGCCGGCGTAATAGCGTTTAGCCAGCTGGCCGAGCGCGTAGGTGGTGGCGAAAGAGAAGGCCATGCCGGTGGCGGCGCGGCCGATGCCTTTGCCCATGCCGCCGGCGATCTGGCCGAGCAGGCCGCCGATCAGCTTGCGGCCGAACTGCTCCAGATATTGCGAGGTCATGCCGACGCCGGCCGTGGTGAGGAATTCGGTGATGTGGCCTTTATCCAGTTGATAGCCGTGCGCCTTGCCAATCTCGAACACCATCTTGATCTGCAGCGGGATGATGGCCATCGACGCCCACGATTGCGGCAGCAGTTCCAGCGCGCCGTTGAGGATGGAATAGTTGAGGATGGATTTGTCGAGTTGCGCTTCCGGCACGTTGGGCGCGCTGGCGACGACCGTGCCCGCTGCGGCCGCAGATTGTGTGCTGCTGCTAATTTCCGGGGTGGCGGCTGCAAGCACGTGCGCGGCTTCGGCTACCTGCTCGGATTCGACATCATCCAGTCCGAGGCTGGTTTTCAGGTTCTGCAGGAAGCGGCGTTCGTCCTCGGTCATGATACCGTCTGCTTCGCAAACGCATACCGCCATCTCGTAGGCAAGCAGCTTGTGGCTGTGTTCCTTGATGCGGCTTGCGGCGGCGGCCAGGTCTGTGCGCTTGAGTAGCAC
>JAEWTK010000097.1 GCA_023459535.1 Pseudomonadota bacterium | reverse complement strand
GTCAGGCATGACGCATTGAAATATTTCTTCTAAAAGTCTCTTTCCAGCATGCAGACCGCAAGACATTCCACTCTGATGATTGCGCTGCTGTCCTTTATCGGCGGCTATGTCGATACCTTTGGTTTTATCGCGCTGTTCGGTCTGTTCACGGCGCACATCACGGGCAATTTTGTTCTGATGGGCGCCATGCTGGTCCACCCCATGCAGGGCGGCTTGCTCAAACTGCTGGCATTTCCAGCCTTTCTGTTGGGTGTTGCGGCTTCTCGCATCATTGTGCTGAATTTCAACGCGCAGCGGCAATCGCCCATGAAAACCCTGTTTCTGATTCAGGCTGTGTTGTTGACCGGATTCATGGTTGCCGGTCTGATGGCGCCGCTGCCGCTGGAGTCGGATACTGAACCGGCAGCGATTTTAGCCGGCATGCTGGGCGCGGCGGCGATGGCGGTACAAAGTGCCGGCGGCAGGATGACGCTGGCAGGCATTGTCAATACCACGTTCATGACCGGAAACGTCACCCACATGATCATCGACATTACCGATATTTTTTACAGCAAGAGTGCGGAACTCAAGACGCAGGCCAGAGCTAGATTGCGGCAGCTATTACCGGCTGTAGGCGCGTTCTTTGCCGGAGCCTTGTCTGCTGCTGCCGGATATTTGACCTGCGGTTATTGGTCGGTCGGGTTGCCGATTCTGCTGTTGTTGATATTGCTCGCTGGATGTGGACGCTGGTGCCAGTCTAATTGAGTTGCTGCAGTTGCTCTTTGGTGAGCAGAAAGACGAATTGGTCGCCGGACTCCACTTCCAGCCAGGTGAATGGTGTCTCCGGATAGGCTTCCAGCAATGCATCGCGGTTGTGGCCGATTTCCACGATCAGCAGGCCGCCGTCATTCAGGTGGCTTGCCGCTTCGCGCAACAGGGTGTGCGTATGATCCAGGCCCGCCTCGCCGCTGCCCAGAGCGAGTTGCGGTTCATTACGATACTCCATGGGCAATGCGGCCATGGATGGCGCGTCCACATAAGGCGGATTGCTGATGATGAGGTCGTAGCGCTTGTCCCGCAGTGCCTGGAACATGTCGGATTCGACCGCCGTGATGCGATCCTGCAAGCTGTAGTTGCGAATATTGATATTGGCGACGGCAATGGCATCAGGTGAAATATCCACCACATCGATTTCCGCATCCGGGAAGGCATTTGCCAGCAGTACACCGAGGCATCCGCTACCGGTGCAGATGTCGGCAGCGCTCTGGATCATTTCCGGATATTCAATCCAGGGACTGAGGCCGTCATCAAGTAGTTCGGCGATGAAGGAGCGTGGCACGATGACGCGTTCATCGACATAGAACTTGAAGCCACGGAGCCAGGCCTCGCGCAGCAGATAAGCGGTCGGCACATGTTCGGTGATGCGTCGTTCGATCAGGTGTGCCAGATGCTTGCGTTCGCTCTCGGTGATGCGCGCATCGATGAAATTATCCAGCGTATCCAGCGGCAAATGCAGGGCGCTCATAATCAGCCAGACAGCTTCGTCGTAGGCATTGTCCGTACCATGACCGAAGAAGATACTGGAATCTTCAAAGCGACTGACGGTAAAGCGCAGCCAGTCGCGGATAGTGAGAAGTTCTTCGGTGATTTTTGGGTAGTGCATCATTTCAGCAGTTTTTCCAGTGTGCGCTTGTAAGTGTCTTTCAGCGGCTCGATATCAGCCACGGCGACGCATTCGTTGAGTTTGTGGATGGTGGCATTGAGCGGGCCGAATTCGATGACCTGATTGCAGATATCGGCAATGAAGCGGCCGTCCGAGGTGCCGCCGGTGGTGGAAAGCTCCGGCGTCACGCCGTAGGATTCCTCGATCGCCTTGCTGATGGCTTCCACCAGATCACCGCGCGGTGTGATGTAGGGCGGTGAATACTCCCATTCGAGGTCGTAGTCGAGTGCATGCTTGTCCAGAATGGCGTGTACGCGCGATTTCAGATTCTGTTCCGTGCTGCCTTGCCCATCCAGTTCCGGACAGAAGCGGAAGTTGAACAGGATTTCGACTTCTCCCGGCACGACGTTGGTAGCGCCGGTACCGCCGTTCATGTTGGAGATCTGCCAGGAGGTCGGCGGAAAGTATTCGTTACCCTTGTCCCAGACGGTGTCGACCATGTCCTTGATGGCCGGGGCGACCATGTGAATCGGGTTCTTCACCAGATGCGGGTAGGCGATGTGGCCTTGTACACCCTTGACCGTCAGCTTGCCGGAGAGCGAGCCGCGACGGCCGTTCTTGATCATGTCGCCGACCACCTTGTTGGAAGTGGGTTCGCCGACGATGCAGTAGTCGAAATGCTCGTTGCGTGCTTTCAGCGCTTCAACGACCTTGACTGTGCCGTTGATGGCAATACCTTCCTCGTCTGAGGTGATGAGCAGGCCGATGGAGCCCGGATGCTGCGGATGTTCTGCGAGAAAGTCCTCGATGGCGGTGATGAAGGCGGCGCAGGAGGTTTTCATGTCGGCAGCGCCGCGGCCGTAGAGCATGCCATCCTTGATAGTGGGTTCGAATGGCGGCGTATGCCATTTTTCCACAGGGCCGGTCGGCACTACATCGGTGTGGCCGGCGAACACCAACAGCGGGCCGCTGTTGCCGCGGCGTGCGTAAAAATTATCGACATCGCCGAAACGCATGCGCTCCACTTTGAAGCCCAAGGGTTCCAGACGATTGATCATGACTTCCTGGCAGCCGGCATCTTCCGGTGTATTCGAACGGCGGGCAATCAGGTCTTTGGCGAGTTCCAGTGTTTTTGACATGTTAAAGCAGCTTTCCGTAGGTGGATTCATCGAAGCCCAGGCAGAACAGGGCGCCATCCTTGATCAGTACCGGGCGCTTGATGACCGAGGTTTTTGCCATCATCAGCTTAATGGCGGACGCATTGTCGATAACGCCCGATTTGGTTTGATCATCAAGGCCGCGCCAGGTCATGCCGGCGCGATTGACGAGTTTTTCCCAGGAAGTATGCTTGAGCCAGTTTTCAAGCGTGGCAGCATCGATGCCCTGTTTCTTGAAATCATGGAATTCATAAGGGATGCCGTGCTCATCCAGCCAGGTTCTAGCTTTTTTCACTGTGTTGCAATTGGGGATGCCGTAAAGTTTCATGAAATGTGAACGTCAGAATGCAAATCAACATTCTAACAGTTCACACTAGGGCGACAAACCTGAGGACAGTCGTTGATCCGATTGCAGCAATCTTATTGCATGGCGGATATCTGTTTGACCAGTTGCGGCAAGCGGCTTTCAGGTACGGGTCGTCCGAACAGATAGCCCTGTAATTGATCGCAACCGAGTTCGGTCAGCGCCAGACGTTCTGCTTCGGTTTCGACCCCTTGTGCGATGATTGAGAGTTCCAGCGCATGGGCGAAGC
>JAEWTK010000096.1 GCA_023459535.1 Pseudomonadota bacterium | reverse complement strand
CTGCATGTTTGAGGGCCGAGCCAAGGGCCAGTATGCGTGCGGAATTTTCCTGCAGGTCGGCAGTAAAGAAACGGTAGCCATTGCGGCCTTCGCGTTTCATTCTATACATGGCTTGTTCGCTGTTTTTCAACAGGTCCGAGATGGATACGCCATCGGTCGGATAGAGGGCAATGCCAAGGGATAGGGTGATATTGAGTTCATGGCTTTTGATCTTGAAAGGTTCATCCATGGTGGCAAGTAGTTGCTGAGCCAGCATGGGTGCAATGTGCTCATCGGTATCCGGTGCCACCAGGACAAAATGATCCCCCGAAATTCTTGATAGATAGTGGTCTCCATGCACGGCCTGGCTCAGGCGGAGCGTCAGTTCCTGCAGTACCGCATCGCCAACCTCGTGACTGATCGAGTCGTTGATCTGCTTGAAGTTGTCGATGTTGATCCATATGACGGCCAGCGTCTGCGTTTGTATTCTTGCCAAGTCGATTGCGCGTTTCATCATGTGCAACAGTGAATCACGGTTCGGCAAACCGGTCAGGGCATCATACTGCATGAGTTGGTTGATACGCTGTTCAGCCAGTTTTTGCGCAGTGATATTTTCCTTGTGCGACAGATAGTTGGTGATCACGCCTTCTTCGTTCCGCACCGGGTAGATCACCGTGCGCTCGATATATTCATTACCCTGTTTTGAACGATTGATAAGTTCGCCGCGCCAGACTTTTCCCTTGGTCAGCGTCGCCCACATATCATCATAAACTTCCTTGGCTGTTTTGCCGGATTGCAGGATGCGTGGATTCTTGCCCATGGCCTCCTGCGAGGAGTAGCCGCTGGCGGTGGTGAAAGCAGGATTGACGTATTCTATTTCGGCATCGAGGTTGGTAATGACGATAGAGTTCGGGCTTTGTTCCACCGCCATCGTCAGCTTGTGCAGCAGTTCATTGGTACGGCGCTTGTTGGCGATGCGCCAGATGGCTTCGGCGATGATTTGCAGCAGCTCTGCATCCTTGCTCGTGTAGTCCGAGTCCTTGTTGCCGACGCCGATGATCATGCGCACCAGGCCGTTTTCGATTACCGGCAAACTGAGCATGCGGACGAGTTGGCCATGGCCTTCCGGTAGCCCGTGCCTGCCGGGCTCTTTTGCGTAGTCATTGATAATGACAGACTTGCGTTGGCGCAGTGCATCAGCCCAGATACCGGCCTTGCTGATCGGGTAGTGCGTTTCAGGCAGTGCGAGGTGGCTGGCATCCAGCGTTCTCTGCGACCAGGCGGCCAGTTCGATCGTCTCCTGGTCCTCGTTGATGAAATGAACGAAGGAGATGCGGCTACCCGTGATGCGTTCCGCCGTTTCCACGCCGTATTGCATGAAGCCTTTTTCATCGCGGCTCTCTGCGGAGTTCTGCAGGCTGAGCAGGGCCGCGTTCAGGTCCGCTTCGCGTTTCATCGCTTGTTCGCCGCGCATGTTTTCCGTGATATCGCGTGAAAGCACCAGCAAATCGGGTGACGCCGATGCTTGATTGCCCATGCGCGACACCGACAGTTCGAACCAACGAGTACTACCATCCTGCGATAGCAGTTCTATGCGCTGACCGCGGGCCATGCCCTTGGCGGCCGCCTCTTGTAGCGCATTGATGACGATGGCCGCATTCTCTGCCGACATGACCTCGCTGGCTTTGTGGCCGAGCAGTTCATGGGCAGGGTTGCTCAGCAAATTCTCGGTACTGGCATGCACTTCGAGATATTCGCCGGAGAGATTCATCCTGAACAGCAGGTCGGGCAGGGTGTCGATGGTCGCCTGTAATTGTTCCTTCGCTGTTTCGAGTTGCAGAAATGGATACTGTACGGTTTCCACAAACAGGGCACGGTAGAGGAAAACATAGGCCGCAATCTTGTAGAAGTGCCCCACCAGGTTGTAGAGGTCCGTAACTTCGGCATAGAGCGTGAAGAAGAACTCGCTCATGGCGAGGATGACCGCCGCCGCAAACAGGTGGCTGGCGTTGAAGCTCCGCGGCTTGGCCATTTGGCGTAGGAAGAAGCCAGCGGCCAGCAAATTGAGGGCGATCAGGGCGTATTCGTAGTTGACCTTGAACGCTGTCAGCCCGCTGCCCGATTCAAAAGTATCTGGCAGGAGATTGGGGTGAATTAGCAGTAGGGCATGCAGCAGCGCAGACAGTAGCAGAACCGCGGATAGCATGACATAGCGGTTGGTACGACAGGGCTGTTGCCATGGACGGAAGGCGACGATCAGCAGACCCAGGACCGCCAGCGAGCGCGCTGCCAGCCAGAAATTGATGCTTTTTTCCTCGCTGCTGGGTGTAATGAGGTCTGGCATGCCGGCAAATGACATGGCATGGGAAAAATCCAGCAGGGCAACCCCGAGAAAGATGCAGGCCAGTATCAGCACATTACCTGAATGACGGTGTTGGCTGGTGTTCCAGCCGATGGCGAAGATCATGGTGGCTACACAGATGGCCGCCACTTCCATCAGATTGTGCAATACGAGGTAGCCGGCAATGCCTGCGAGGCCTGGAGGTGTCGGTGCAAGCCAGACAAAAAGCAGAATACCCATCAATATGCCGATGGTTTTGAATGATGTAGTGGCTTCAGCCCTATGACTGTCGTGGATATTCATAATGGCATCATAGCCAAGCGCAACGGGCTTGTCGAATGTTGAATAAGCTTTGTTTTTAGGGGGTTATGCAAGAGAAAAGCGGGAGCGGAAACCTGTTCCGCGCCGCTTTCGATGGTGGGTAAATACAAGGTCGGCAGTGCCGAAAATCAGTTCTTGCAGGCGACTTCCATGCTGCGGTTCTGCGTGATCAGGCTTTCCTGCAGGTTTCTGGCGTCATAGCCACTGGGGCAGAGCTTTCTTGCCTGGTCGTGACAGACTTGCCAGTCGGCGAAGCCGATGCAGCTTACCTTGGTCCATTGGCGGGTGTCGGCGGTTTTGTCACCCATCATGGTGCACGCGGAGAGTGAGGTGAGTAGTGCGATCAGTGCAAGGTTCTTCATGGATTCAATTCTCTTTTGAGTGGTTATACAGGATTTGGTAATGCAACCCGCGAATGCTACTGGCAAACGGTGAGCTATCAAAGGTGCTTCGTGCCGGAAGCATTTGTTGAGTATTTTCGCATCAATCTGCGTTGGTGAGAGCAATAAATTCTGGTCGGGCAGATGAAAGCTCATGTCAGCTACGGCTGGCATTCTTTGTGCTTATCAGCATCAGGCGGTTCCAGTTTTAAAGATTCTTCACTCAATAATTTTTATAAAGAAAGCATCTATGAAATCCCTGATCTCAAGTTTGTTCGCTGTCTTTACCTTGATCTTTCCACTCGCTACTTTTGCCGATGAAACCATTGCACCGGATGCCGTCCACACGCTCTGGATCGTCATCGCCGGCGCCATGGTATTCCTCATGCAACCTGGTTTCGCCTTGCTTGAATCCGGCATGGCGCGCGCCAAGAATGCGGTCAATGTCATGATGAAGAACTACATGGATGTCTGCGTCGGCACACTGCTGTTCTGGGCGCTGGGCTATGGCCTGATGTTCGGCGCCAACCCCAGCGGCTGGCTGGGCACCGATGGCTTCGCCATCTCCGGTGGTGGCGGATTGGATTACACCGTGCTGTTCTTCCAGATGATGTTTGCCGCCACGGCCGCCACCATCGTCAGCGGGGCGATGGCGGAGAGAACCAATTACTTCGGCTATCTGCTCGGCGTCATCGGCATCACGGCCATCATCTATCCGGTGTTCGGCAGTTGGGTCTGGAACGAGGGCGGCTGGCTCAGACAGCTCGGATTCATCGATTTCGCCGGTTCCACCGTGGTGCATTCGGTCGGTGCCTGGTGCGCGCTGGCCGGTATCATGCTGCTCGGGCCGCGTCTCGGTCGTTTCGGCGCCAACGGCCAGTCGCATGCCATCCCCGGGCACAACCTCGGTTATGTCAGCATCGGCGGTTTTCTGCTCTGGTTCGGCTGGTTCGGCTTCAACGGCGGCAGCACGTTGCTGGCAGGCACCGATATCGGGCCCATCATCCTCAATACGCACGTTGCCGGTGCAGCCGGCGCGGTCGGCGCCGTCTTCATGAGCGTCATGACCCGCCAGCCGGCACTGATGACCAACGCCGTCAACGGCAGCATCGGCGGGCTGGTGGCGATCACCGCCGGCTGTGCCAGCATGGATATCCCGTATGCCGTGCTGACCGGTTTCATCGGCGGTGTGGTC
>JAEWTK010000095.1 GCA_023459535.1 Pseudomonadota bacterium | reverse complement strand
TCATCACAGTGGCTGTTGGGCAAATTTTTCTCGTTTACCGTTGCGGGGGCAGCACAGGAATAGTTTTGCAAAAAACGAAACGCACCTGTTTCCCAGTTTCACCCGAATCTCAGAAAAGAAGGTCGGGCACCTGACAACTTGCAGCGATTATAAGTTATTCATTTCCTGCCCGGCAAAAAATTATTTTTCATAGATGCCTAATTACTTTCATAAATCTCGCTTAGCTGTTGACCATGCAAGGTTTTTCAAATTATAGTGCCAGCATGGATGCCGACCTCAAAAGCCTTGAAGCCAAACTGACCAAGCTCATCGAGTTGAGTCAGAGTTTGCGGGCGGAAAACACTGCCTTGCGTCAGGAACTGGTGCAGGCGCAAAGTGAAAGCAAAAAGCTGAAAGAGAACGTGGAAGTGGTGAGCAGCCGGCTGGAAGCCATCATCGAGCGATTGCCTGAGGAGTCGGTATGAGCGAAGTGCGTGGTGTCGATGTCAGTATCCTGGGGCGCGATTTCACTGTCTCCTGCACCGAGGAGGAGCGTGCCAGCCTGATGCAGGCTGTCAACTATCTCGACAAGAAGATGAAGGATATTCAGGCCACCGGCAAGATCGTCGGTGTCGAGCGCATCGCCATCATGGCGGCATTGAATATCACGCACGAACTGTTGAGTGCCAAGCATGGCAATTTTGACATCGGCGATTACAAGCGTAGAATCGATTTCATGCAGGAACAGATTGATGAAGCGCTTGATGCAGCAAGCGGTAAATTGTTCTAGGATTCGAGTCATCGACCCATTCAACCGGCTGGTCACAAAGCAACCATAAACCAGCCTGTCAGTTTGCTCCCTGCGGTATTGTTCAGGTTATATATTCCTTGAACTAGTCTCTAGCATCGGTTGCGGTCTATCAAGTCGTGGTGTGCGCGCTCCAAATCTGCGGGTGAGCCTGAAACGCTTGAGACTGTTACCACTTGAACCTTTGGTTCAGGATGCTGGCCTGGGCAGTTACCGTGGGGACATTTA
Source organism: Pseudomonadota bacterium (assembly GCA_023459535.1). Classification (GTDB taxonomy): domain Bacteria; phylum Pseudomonadota; class Gammaproteobacteria; order Burkholderiales; family Methylophilaceae; genus UBA6140. The sequence continues at coordinate 3,543 of JAEWTK010000095.1, read as the reverse complement.
TTCAAGCCGCGAAATTCGCGGCTTTGTTTTGTCCAGGATTTGTCTAGCGCCGATGGCGCGGCAGAAATTCAGCGCAAGGCATGATATTTGAGGTCGGCCAGACTGACGATCTCCAGCGCCTTTTCGTGTGTGGCTTCCAGTATTACCGGCGGCGCCATGCCGGCCTCGGCCGCCTCCATCCAGCGCGAGGCACACAGGCACCAGCGGTCGCCGGGCTTGAGTCCGGCAAAACCGTATTCCGGGCGGGGTGTACTGAGGTCGTTACCCTGCATCATGGAAAAAGCCAGAAACTCTTCTGTTACCTGCGTACAGACAGTATGGCTCCCAAGATCCTCCGGACCGGTTTCGCAACAGCCGGTGCGGGTAAAGCCGGTGAGCGGATCGAGGCTGCAAGTTTGTAATGAGGTACCGAGGACGTTACGTGCCATTGAAGAGACTTTCCTGTGCGTGTCTGATGAATGAATACGCTATGATACGGACAACTCCAGCTGTTTGAGAATATCCTGAAAATCCGAGGTACTGAATGCGTTACTGGCTGATGAAATCCGAGCCTGCGGATGTGTCGATCGACGATCTTGCATCCTTCCCCAATCAATCCGTGGACTGGTATGGCGTGCGCAATTACCAGGCGCGCAATTTCATGCGTGACCAGATGAAGCTGGGCGACCAAGCCTTCTTCTACCATTCCAATTGTGCCGAACCGGGCATCGCCGGCATCGTCGAAATCAGCAAACTGGCTTATCCGGACCGCCTGCAGTTCATCGAGGGACACAAGTATTACGACCCCAAATCAACGCCGGAGAATCCGCGCTGGGTCAATGTCGATGTCAAGCTGGTGCGCAAGACCCGGCTCCTGAGCCTGAAGGATTTGCGCAGCTATCCTGAACTGGAAACCATGCGTATCCTGCAACGCGGTAACCGGCTCTCTATCACGCCGGTCGATCCGCGCGAGTGGACGTTCATCATGCAGTTGCTGCAGGTGTCGGTTTGATGTTGATCACCATTCAACCGTGAGCGTGATGGTGTCGCTGTAGTCGCCCACGGCGGCAGTGGTCTGCCCTGCTGGCAAGCGGGCGTAGACGGTGTTGGTGAAGGAGACAAATAACAGTCCCAACGCAATGGTTCTGGTGACGAGGGGAGCGCCGGTACCGTCACCCCAAATGGTAGTGCGGCTGGAGTCGGAGTAGAGATTGTAGTTCAGGCTGTTGCTGCCGGATTTCATGGTTCTCGTTGTATAGCTGCCGCTAGAGCCCATGCTGAGTTTGAGGGCGATACTGCCCCCAAGAGAAAGTAGAAGCGAGCACTGAACCTCTATGGTACCGGTGACGTCGATATCACCGCTGGAAAACGGCTGGTAATTGCCAAAAGCGACATTATCAGCTTGAGCTTGGGTGATGCTACATGTGCAGGTCGCGCACGTTGCCCAGCTGTTCTGCGGCAGCCAGCTCAGGCAAAACAGCAGAAACGCGCCCGCCAGTTTGATTTTCATGGCTCAACTCCCTTGCAGATAAAACTGCCCAGATCGGGCAATGGGCCGGCATCCGCCGGGATGGGCAGATCTATCCTGCATTCCTGCCCCTTCCAGCTAACGACAAGCGCATTGTTCTCATCCAGACCACTAAGAAAAGTCTCGCCGCGCAACGCGACCGGAAATTCCTCATCCATGCCGATAACCTGGACTATTGCGCCGGACGGTATCGGATTGCCGTCTTCCAGTGTAATGCGGATAGTGGCACCGCGCGAGGGCTTGACCGGGAAATTGACTAATACGCCGCTACGCAGATAGGGGATGGCTACCTGGCGCTGTGTCTCGATTTCCGCATCCAGCGGCAGTTCGGCGGCGTCGATGCTGATCGAATTGCGGTCATAGGCGCGCAGGCGCGGCACCATCGCCAGACCACTGCTGTTGGTGCTGGCAACCGGATGATTTTCGGCATAGATGGTGATGTCCGGGTAGTCACCGGTCTTGACCACGGCGAAGCTGTCGCTGATGGTGCGGCTGGCAAATACGCCGCCGCCCATCATGGCGACACCACCGCGTGCACCAAGGCGGTATATGGAAGCACTTGAGGACTCGGATGCCTCGGCGCTGTAGGTGCCGATATCGGTCTGCCAGTAACCACGCGCTTCATGGCGGCGATTGAAGCCTTCTTCGCTGAACAGGCTATAACCGAATCCCGGACCTACCGGCAGATTGCGCTGGATCTGTATTGCCGTGCTGTCACCGGCGGTCTGGTGGCTGTGCCGCAGGCTGCCGGAAGTGTTTGAACCGAATGCACGGGTGATGCTCAAGCCTAGGCTGCGATTGGTATTTTCACTGCGGCTTTCCAGTGCCTGTATGGTAAAGAAGTAATCATTACCGAGATTGATGCTGTAGTTCGCCGAGAAGATTTCGTTGTCCTGTTGCCCCCAGTAGGATTGGTTCAGGTAGGAGAGCGAGATGGAGCCGTATCTCGGCGTGGAATAACCGATGCTGGCCGAATGCGACAGCTTTGGATTCGACGGCCCGGGCGTCAGGCCGATCTGGGCGAAATCCTGGCTGTTGTAGCGGCTTTGCGCGGTGAAGCTCATGCGCTGCGCGATGCGCTGGAAACCGAGCGAAAACAGTTCGCCGTCGCCTTCCGGGCCGTGGCTGAATGCAAGCGACGCATTCGCGGTGCCTAGTGTCGGCCACAGATAGACGGCGGAAACACCGGCGCTCTGCTGGTCGCTCAGCAGTTCGGCGCGGAGTTCGTGGGTAAAGTAATCCGTGATGCCGTAGCGATGCGTCGCGCTGGTAACCAGCCTGCCATAGTCGTCACTGTCGATACCGTAATTGTTGCGGATGAAGCCTGCTTCGTAGGAATAATCGCTCAAACCGGCGCGTAGCAGATTCGAGCTGGCGTAATAGGGCTGCGTAATGATTTGCTGGCGACCCAGCAGGTCGGTGACGACCAGTTGCACATCGCCCTGGCCGGTGACCACCGGCACGTTCTCGATTTCGAACGGCCCGGCGGGGATATCGCGGCTCAGGCGTCGGGCGTTGTTGACGAACACATCGACAGTCGAGGGTAGTGCCGCTTCGCCGCTGGCGGAAGGCAGCGGGATGGTGATGAAGCCGGGCTGGGTGTCGAAGCTGCTACCCCACTGGATGCCGCCGAAGCGAACCGCACGGCCCCAACTGCCGGCACGGCCGATGGTATCGCCCAGCCGCAACCGGGTCATGTCCTCCGGGTCGTCGCGAGTCCAGGTCGTGTCGAGCCGAACCAGATTGTTCACCTCCTCGGTGTCGCGCCAGAGCATGGTGGTCGTACCGACACCAAAGCGGTTGAAGGCCCCCAGCTCCAGCAGGCCGCTGTGGTTGGTGCGGTTGCCCTCGGTGTGATCGGCAGAGAAGTCATAGTTGAAGAAGGCGCCGGGATCGGGTGGCAGCGTGCTGGCGATATAGCCGCGTTGTTCCGTGAGCTTGGTCGTGAAGAAGACTTTGGGCGGCGCTTCCAGTATCAGCTGCTGTTTTTCATGATCGATGTAGAACGAGAGGCCGGGTACCGCGGTGAGAGGAAA
>JAEWTK010000094.1 GCA_023459535.1 Pseudomonadota bacterium | reverse complement strand
ATCATCAGCAACAGCGTTTTGCCGTAAAGCGCATAGAAGCTGCCAACACCGGCATGGAAACTGAACCGGCTGGCGCCGAAGCGGGCGTTGCCGTGCTGGAATAGCCGCAATCGATGATGAGCGGACGGCACCAGTGCGAACAACGTAAGAAACGCCAATATCGGCCACAACAGAAAGGTCTTGTAGGCTTCCGGCAGCCGGGCGGAAAAACCGAAGCGCAAGCCGCTATAGCTGCTGTTGATGGCACGGAAACGCAGGGACTTGTAGAGCAGCACGGGCATCACCAGCATCAGCGGAATCAGGAAGAGCAGCCCGAAAATCGGCGACAAACCACTGCTCAGGTTGTACGCACTGAGCAGTATCACCGCCAGCACCCGCCCCTTGAGGATGGCCGTCGGATCGCCGTGATAATCGAAATTGGCCTCGTTCAGCCAGGTATTGCGGTAGAAATACTGCAAGCGCCGGACTTTGGCCCAAGCCGAGTAGATACCAAAGGTGACGATGGTCAACATGAGGTTGACGATCCAGATCTTGAAATACTCGCTGCCAGTGCCGGTAAAGGAAAATGGCTTTTTATCATCCATCTTGTTATAACTCCCTGATTGTTTTTATTATTCCCAGCGTATTGACGCTAGACCTTCCCCAGTCTACTTGCTTCATAAGGCGTCTCGCTGACATTCGGCACCGGCTTGCCGGCGAGGTGACGATAGCTGACGCGCAACATGTCGAGAATGACGATCCACAGCACGGCGATGAAGAACATGGTCAGCCACGCATCAAGCTGCTGGTTGAAGATGAGCTGCGGTGCGACCCGTGCCTGCTCCGGCGTCAGCGTGCCGGCCGCCAGCCTAGTCGCCATGTCGTTGGCTGCGGCATAGAAGCCGATGCGGACGTCCGGACTGAACACCTTCTGCCAGGCCGCGGTAGTGGTAACGATCACCAGCCACAGCAACGGCAAACCCGTGACCCAGGCATATTTCAGGCGACCGCTTTTGATCAGGATGGCGGTGCCGACGCAAAGGGCGATCGCCGCCAGCATCTGGTTGGCGATGCCGAACAGCGGCCAGAGGATGTTGACGCCGCCGTTGGGGTCGATGACACCGATATAGAGAAAATAGCCCCAGCCCGCCACCACCAGCGCGCTGCTGAAAATCACCGACGGATACCAGGACGTTTCGCCCAGCCTGCGGGAGAAATTGCCCAGGATGTCCTGCAGCATGAAGCGGCCGACGCGGGTGCCGGCATCCAGCGTGGTCAGGATGAACACCGCCTCGAACATGATGGCGAAGTGATACCAGAACGACAGCATGCTTTGACCGAAGGCGCTGCTGAAGATGCTGGCCATGCCGACCGCCAGCGATGGCGCGCCGCCGGTGCGGGCGAACAGCGTGGTCTCGCCCATCTGCCGCGCCAGGTTCTCCATCTGCTCGACTGTCACCGCATAGCCCCAGGAGTTGATGGTCGCCACTGCTGTCGCCGCATCGCGGCCGACCACGCCAGCCGGACTGTTGATAGCGAAGAACACGCCCGGATCGAGCACGGTGGCAGCGATCATCGCCATGATGGCGACGAAGGATTCAAGCAGCATGCTGCCGTAGCCGATCATGCGGATATCTCGCTCATTGGCCAGCAGCTTGGGCGTGGTGCCGGAGGAGATCAGCGCATGAAAGCCGGAGATGGCGCCGCAGGCAACGGTGATGAAAACGAAGGGAAACAATGCGCCGCCGAAGATGGGACCGCTACCGTCGATGAACTGGGTCAGCGCCGGCATCTTCACTTCCGGCTGCATGATGATGATGGCGAGTGCCAACAGCATGATGGTGCCCAGCTTCATGAAGGTGGAAAGATAATCGCGCGGCGCCAGCAGCAACCAGACCGGCAGGATAGCGGCCGCGAAACCGTAGATGATGACGCCGATGGCGAGCGGCAGGCCATCATGGTCGAACAGCGTGCGCAGGCCAGGCTGATGGTCGATCCAGCCGCCGGCGGCGACCGCCAGCAACAACAGCACGACACCGAGTAGCGAGGCCTCCAGCACGTTGCCGGGACGGAAATTGCGCATATAGAGGCCGACGACGACGGCGATCGGGATGGTCGCCGCCACGGTGGATGTCGCCCACGGACTGTGCTTCATGGCGTTAACCACCACCAGACCGAGCACGGCGATAAGAATGATCATGATGGCCAGCGTACCGATCAGCGCGGCAATGCCGCCGATCGGTCCCAGCTCATCGCGCGCCATCTGGCCAAGGCTGCGGCCGTTGCGGCGAGTCGACAGAAACAGCGTCACCATATCCTGCACGGCACCGCCCAGCACCGCACCGATCAGTATCCACAGCGTGCCTGGCAAGTAGCCGAACTGCGCGGCCAGCGTCGGACCGATCAGCGGCCCGGGCCCGGCAATGGCGGCAAAATGGTGACCAAAAACGATCCAGCGATTGGTCGGCACATAATCGCGGCCGTTATTCAGCCGCTCGGCCGGCGTCGCCCGCGTCTCGTCCACCAGCAGAACCTTGGTGGCAATCCAGGCGGAATAGAATCGATAGGCAATGGCGTAAACACAGAGCGCGGCGGTAACGAACCACATGGCGTTGATGCTCTCGCCCCGATTCAGCGCAATCCCCCCGACCGCCCCGGCCCCGATGATGGCGATTGCCACCCAGATAAAGTTTTTCAGTATGTTATTCATGTTCAATGCCTGCTCTTAAACTCACTGAGAATCAGCCGGAAGTATAAAGGAGCGATGGCCTGATTAGGCAAACTGCCAAACATTTGTAAGGTCTGAACCTGATCAAGGACTAATTGACATCTCAACCAACCGAACCGAGGAGACTCTCATGAAACGCCTACTCTCTGCATTGGCATTACTCAGCCTGCTTTTTTCCGGCACCGCACTGGCCGAGGCAAGAACTTACTCGCAAGAAGCTTTCGACGCCTTACAAAAAGACGGCAAGCCGACACTGGTCGAAATCCATGCCACCTGGTGTTCGACCTGCCGCGCTCAGGTGCCGATCGTCAATGGCCTATTGAAAGAGAAGGAATTTGCAGGCATCACTGCCCTGCGTGTTGATTACGACGATCAGAAAGACATCGTCAGATCATTCAAGGTACAAAGACAAGCCACCCTCATAGTATTCAAGGACGGCAAGGAAGTCGGCCGCAGCACCAGCGACACCTCGCGCGAGGGTATCCGCAAACTGCTGCAAAAAGCGCTGTAAACCAACATGCTCTCCGCCCTCAGCACCTATTTCTTCAGCCTGGTCGCAGGCAGCCTTTCCACACTATCGCCTTGCGTGCTACCGCTGATCCCCATCCTGATCACATCGGCACTGAACACGCATAAACTCGGACCTTACGCGCTGGCGGGCGGCCTGGCGCTCTCCTTCACCGTCGTTGGCGTATTCCTCGCCACGTTGGGCGCTTCCCTGGGGCTGGATCAGGAAACTTTCCGCGTGGTTGCGGCAGTCCTCCTGATCGGTTTCGGCATCATATTGCTGTCCTCCGCCCTGCAGGAGCGTTTCGCGGTCGCAGCTTCCGGCTTCAGCAATTCCGGGCAGTCCTTGCTGAACCGGATATCCACTGATTCGCTCAGCGGACAATTCATGCTGGGGCTGATTCTGGGCGTGGTCTGGAGCCCCTGTGTCGGCCCGACACTTGGCGCCGTCATCACCCTTGCCAGTCAGGGCGAAAGCCTCTGGCATATCACGCTGGTCATGGCACTGTTCGGCATCGGCGCCGGCGTTCCCTTGATCCTGCTCGGGCTACTCTCGCGCCAAGCCATGATGCGCTTCCGCGACAAGCTTCTGCTCGCCGGACAGACCGGCAAGAAGATACTGGGCGTACTGTTGTTGCTGGTCGGCATCATGATCATCATGGGTTGGGACAAACAATTGGAAAGCCTGGCGCTGGATATATTGCCGGAATGGCTGATCAATCTTTCCGTACGTTTCTAGCTTTCCGGCGACAATCAGGATTCAGACTAATGAAAATCATGAGGTCCGAATCATGATTGTGTACAGGGTCGCAGGCAAACTTCGAGCGCAGAATGCACTCATACGAACAACAACACCATGTTGTTAGTTAATCAACCAACACAAGGAGAGACATCATGTGGACAAAACCAGCTGCTACTGAAATGCGTTTCGGTTTCGAAGTTACGATGTACGTTTGTAACCGTTAATTTCTGACGAAACCGGATTCAAAAAAACGGGCGCTTCGGCGCCCGTTTTTATTTCCGCTCATCCCAGCCGCATTCGTATGAATGCGCCGCTATTTCAACCTGACACTGCCGATCTTTCCTTCGACGGCAAGATTTGATTTGATCCGGCGTGACGGAATTGCCAGTTCGGCACTGATACCGCCTGAAACATCCTGATTCGGCTGTACATCGAGATTGCCGCGCGCCTTGAGTTGGGGTGCGTCCAGTACAAGCTGGCGATACTGATATACCCCCTGCCTGAGTTGTAATTTTCCGCTGAGCCGCTCGAAGCGGGTCGCATTGCCGCTGCCACTGCCGGAAACCATATGATTGGCCAGATCGATGCCATTGAAGCTGCCATCCCGCACCTGGAAACTGGCGTCGATCTCGGCGGCTTCTGCCAACCCCTGTCCTTCATTTGCCTGACTGGTAAAGGTGGCCGTGGCATTGAGAGTGCCTTCGACAGCAGCGCTGCTTTTCATGGCAGACAGGACAGCAGGTAGCCTGACCTGCTCCAGCTCGAAATTGCCGGACGCGACAGGCTGCGCCGACCACGCCAGGACACCTGTAGCCTTGAAACTGCCGCCATAGAGTTCGCCTTCCATGCTGCTGAATCGCACCTGATTACCGTCGGCAATGCCCACCGCATTGAAATTATCGAACCGCAGACCATTGGCCAGCGGCGTCTGCCAGTTATCGGCTTGCAGATTGACCCGGTAATTGCCATCCTGCGGCAGCAATTCCAGCGTCAGGTTCTGCTCGACGCCGGAAAGCTCAAGCCGGCTGAATGCTCCCCCTGCAGAACGCTCCAGATTGCCGTCGAACACCATCGCACCGAAGCCGGGAACGCTTAGCGTGAGACCCTTGAGCGTTATCTGTCCGATTTTCAAATCATCGTTATCGGCCAGGCTTTCCAGCCACTGCAACTGACGGTGCAGACTTGCCGCATCCACCGTTAATTCGATGATTTCGATCGACTTCAGGTTTTTCTCTTCATCGAACAGTGTAGACAACTCCGGTACCACCTGCACGGAGCGAATGCCGATATCCTTATCCGCTCCCACCGTGATGTCAGAGAGCGCAAGATGTGCCTGCGGGAACAGGGAGACGCGGAGATTACGCACCGTGACGGGCTCACCGATGGCGGCAGATGCGATTTTCTCGACCGGGCCGGCCAGCATGCCCAGATTAACAAAATGCATCAAACCCAACGCCAGCAGCAGCACCAGTGGCGTATACACAAAAAACACCCTGGCTAACGGCAGCAACCATCTGGCCGGCTTCACGCCAGCACGCATGAACTCCTTCTCAGCCCGGGACTGCGCTTTCTCGATAGCCGTCTGCTCAGCCTTCAGCCTGGCCTCTTCCTTGGCTATGGCACGGGCTTCCGCCTCCGCCTGACGGTGCAGTTCTTTCTCTTCCTGCGCCTTGCGTTTGGCTTCCTCTTTGGCCAGTCGTTCGGCCTCCTGCCTGGCGGCTTTTTCAGCCTTGGCGCGGGCAACTTCCTCCGCTTTTTGACGAGCCTCCTCGGCCTTGCGGGCTTCGCGCTCAGCGACTTCCTGCGCTTTACGTTCAGCTTCCTGCGCTTTACGTTCAGCTTCACGCGCTTTACGTTCAGCTTCACGCGCCTTACGTTCGGCTTCCTGTGCTTTACGTTCGGCTTCCTGCTTGGCCGCTTCTTCAGCCTGAGCACGAGCTACCGCTTCCGCCTTCTGGCGCGCCGCTTCCTCTTCCTGCGCCTTGCGTTCGGCCTCACGCGCCTTACGCTCCGCCTCCAGCCTGGCTTGTTCCGCTGCCTCCTGCTTCGCTTGCTCCTCGGCTTCTATGCGCGCAGCCTCTTCAGCCTGAAGACGCGCCGCTTCCTCTTCACGTGCTTTACGTTCAGCTTCTTCTTGAGCCCGGTGTTCTGCTTCCAGCCTTGCAGCCTCTTCCTCGCGAGCACGGGCTTCAGCGGCAGCCTTGCGGCGCGCAGCCTTCTCTTCACGTGCCTTGCGTTTTTCTTCCTCACGGGCGATGCGTTCGGCTTCCTGTTTCGCAGCTTTCTCGGCCTGGGCGCGCAGTTTCGCCTCCGCTTCCTGACGCGCTGCCTCCTCTTCGCGAGCACGCCGTTCTGCCTGTTCGCGCGCCTCCTGTTCGGCTTTCAGTCTGGCGGCCTCAGCCGCGTGCAAACGTTCAGCCTCTACCTCTTGCGCCTTGCGTTCGGCCTCCTGCCTTGCGGCGATCTCAGCTTCAGCCCGAGCCTTTTCCCTCGCCGCTTCTTCTTCCCGGTTGGCTTCTTCCTGCGCCTTGCGCTCGGCCTCCAGCCTTGATTCCAGCTCGGCAATCTCTTCGGCAGAAGGCGTTGTAACTGCGGCCTCATGAGTCACTTCCGGCTCAGGCTCGCTGGTTGGCGGGGTGTCCGCTGCAGGCTTTGAATTCGAGTTCAGCGCAATAAAATCCTCAACACTGAGCTCATCTACCACCATGCTGGTCCGATAATCGAAATCATCGCCCAGATCCCATTCCCGATTATTCAATAACCTGATGTAGCCATCGCGCTCGAGCTCGTCGAGCAGACTCTGAAATTCGTTTTCAGACAGCCTGTCCAGTTGCGCAAAAATGGCAGGCGTTTCAATCTTGCTGTCGATCAGGGAAAGGATTTTGAGGGCATCGGCAGATAAATCGCGGCTCTTGGACGACTGAGCTCGCGCGCCTTTTCCGGTCTTGCTGTAAATTTTTGCAGACAGGGCCATATGGGGTTCACCTGAAACTAATATTCGGAAACAGCGTTTGCCGCCTCCCAGGATTCATGATCCGACATGCCGGCGAGGATTTCGTCGCTGAACAGCATGTATCACTACACTGCATTTTTCCAGCAGTCGTACCACAATGCAAACTGATGCCTGTCATCCCGGCTGAAAACATGACGACCTGTTCAAATATACGCTACTGGCTGCGCTTGCCAAGAGTGCTACTTCAACGCCAGCTTGGCAAGTGTTCTCTCCCGCACGACTTTCAAAAGCCCGGCATCCTCTACCAGCGACTCGCCATATGAAGGAATCAGCGCTTTCAGCTTCTCCTGCCAGGCTGCAGAGGCCATACGATCAGCAAAGCATCGCTGCAAAACGTCCAGCATGGCCTGCACGGATACCGAAGCACCGGGCGAAGCGCCCAACAAAGCGGCCAGTGAACCATCTGCGGCAGCGACAATCTCGGTGCCGAATTCCAGCTTGCCGCCTTTTTCATCGCAGCCCTTGATAATCTGCACACGCTTGCCGGCTGCTTCTAGCTCCCAATCTTCGGAACGCGCCTGCGGATAGAACTTGCGCAAGGAAGCCATGCGCGCCTCATGGCTTTGCAGCGCTTCCCTGATCAGGTATTGCGTCAGATCCATGTTATGGCGGGCAACACCGAGCAGCGATTTGAGATTGCCGGCTCTGACCGATTTCAGCAGATCGAGATAGGAACCCTGCTTGAGGAACTTGCTGGTGAAGCCGGCATACGGCCCGAACAACAAGGCCGGCTGACCATTGATGTAGCGCGTATCGAGGTGCGGTACCGACATCGGTGGCGCCCCGATCGGCGCCTTACCGTAGACCTTGGCACGATGCTGGCGAACGATCTCCGGGTTCCTGCACACCAGCCACTGGCCACTGACCGGGAAGCCGCCATAACCGCGGCCTTCCTTAATGCCCGATTTCTGCAGCAAGGGCAGCGCCGCGCCACCCGCCCCCAGAAAAACAAATGCCGCATCCAGCTGCTGCCGCTGGCCATTCGCGGTTTCCCGCACTTCGACCTGCCAGCGCTTGGCCGCCTTTCTTTCCAGGTTTTCCACTTCATGTCCGCACAGCAGGCGGAAATTCGGTTGCTGCTGCAAGGTCGCGACCAGCTGCCGTGTCAGCGCGCCGAAATCGACATCGGTGCCATAGGCCACGCGCGTCGCCGCAACCGGCTGAGTCATGGATTGGGCGATGGGCCGCTCTTGCATCACCAGCGGCATCCATTCGGCGATGACGGCAGGGTCTTCGCTATATTCCATATCGGCAAACAGATGATGACGGCTCAACTGTGCATGACGCTCCCTGAGAAAAGCGACATCCTTTTCACCCCAGACAAAGCTCTCATGCGGCGTGGCATTGATGAAGGATTTTGGCGTGGACAGGACGCCCTGCTCGACCAGACTCGACCAGAACTGCAACGAGACTTCAAAAGCCGCATTGATGCTGAGTGCACGCGGGATACTGACGCTGCCGTCGGCCGCCTGTGGCGTGTAATTCAGTTCACAATAACCGGCATGGCCGGTGCCGGCATTGTTCCAGGCATCGCTGCTCTCGGTCGCCACCGCCTCCTGCTTTTCCACCAGCACGATCTGCAACGCGGGATCCAGTTGATTGAGCAAAGTCGCCAGCGTCGCACTCATGATGCCGCCGCCGACCAGCAACACATCGACCTTGTCATTCACCCCGGATTGTTGCGTGGATTTCATATTTCCGTCATTCATCTATTCTAAGAAATTAATATCTGTCTGTATTAAAGCCCACCTATATTAGGTGCCGTAACGTGTTCTGTAAATTCACTTGATGCGTCGGGTGAACCCGTGACCGGACAAATCGTCATACCGTCATCTTTTATCTTCAGGAGACATCATGCCACGCCCAGCCATCTCTCATTCATGGCAGACACTTTTCAGCCCGCTGCTGCTCTGTTTCGGCCTGTTCCTACACATGCCGGCCCATGCCGGACAGAGCCTCGCGGCAGACCCCGGCAAGATCCAGCTGAAGCCACTGGTCGAGAACCTGAAAGAACCCTGGAGCATGGCCTTTCTGCCTGACGGCCGCCTGCTGGTCACGGAAAAATCCGGCAAGCTGCGCATGGTTGAGAACGGCAAACTGTTGCCGCAAGCGATAAACGGCGTGCCCGCGGTGGTCGATCGCGGACAGGGCGGCCTGCTCGATATCGCCCTGCACCCGCGCTATGCGGAGAACGGCTGGGTCTACCTCAGCTACTCGGCCAAGGGCGAAGGCGGCAGCGGCACCGAAGTCATGCGCGCCAAGCTCAAGGGCATGCAACTGACCGATAGCGAAGTGATCTTCCGTCAGGCACCCAAGATCAGCAGCAACAAGCATTTCGGTTCGCGCCTGGTGTTCGACCGCGAAGGCTTCCTCTACATCACCCTCGGCGACCGCGGCGAAATGGAACGGGCCCAGGACCTCGCCCAGCATATCGGCAAGGTGATCCGCCTGCATGACGATGGCCGCGTGCCGCAGGACAACCCGTTCGCCGCCAAGAGTGACGCGCTACCGGAAATCTACAGCTACGGCCACCGCAACGTGCAGGGCGCCACGCTCAACCCGGCCACCGGCAAGGTCTGGACCCATGAGCACGGCCCGCAGGGCGGCGACGAGATCAACATCGTGCAGGCCGGCATCAACTTCGGCTGGCCGGTAATCACGTACGGTGTCAATTACTTCACCGGCACCAAAATCGGCGAGGGCACCAAGAAACCGGGCATGGCGCAACCTCTTTATAAATGGGTACCCTCCATCGCGCCTTCCGGCATGGCCTTTTATACCGGCGACGCCTATCCCGGCTGGAAAAACCACCTGTTCGTCGGTTCGCTCAAGTTCCAGACCCTGGTCAAGCTGACGCTGGATGGCGACAAGGTGGTCAAGGAGGAGCGCTTGTTCGAAAACCTCGGCCGCGTGCGTGATATACGTCAGGGGCCGGATGGTTTGCTTTATCTGATTGCCGGTGACAGACTGCTGCAACTGCAATCCGTCCGTTAAGTTACCAACAGGAATCCACCATCGACACCACCGACACCACCGACACCATGGCCAGCCATGAGCCGCAACCACAGGAGACCATGCCGCAGAAAGCCAAAAAGATATCGTCCCTGCGCGATATCTGGCCTTTTCTGCGGCCTTATCGCAAGCAAATGCTGCTGGCTTTTGTCCTGCTCAGCCTGGCATCGGCGACACTGTTGCTGGTTCCGCTCGCCTTTCGCGACCTGATTGATTTCGGCTTTGGTCAAAAACCCGCAAGAACCAGTGGCGCACTAACCGACAGCCTCAACCTGAACAGTCATTTCGCCATTTTGTTCGGCCTGGCGTTCTTCTGGGCGCTGATGGTGGCGGCACGCTATTACACCGTCTCCTGGATAGGCGAACGCGTCACTGCCGACTTGCGCAATGCGGTCTACGGGCGCGTGATGACGCAATCACCGCAATTCTTCGAGACCTTGCAAACTGGCGAGGTGCTGTCACGCCTGACCGGCGATACCACCCTGATTCAAACCGTGGTTGGCAGTTCGGCTTCCATGGGCCTGCGCAGCCTGTTCCAGTTCATCGGCGGCATGATCATGCTTGCCGTCACCAGCCTTTATCTGTTCTCGCTGAATTTCGGCCTGATGTTGCTGGTAGTGTTGCCCATCATCCTGATTGGCAGGAAGGTGCGCAAACTTTCACGCGAATCTCAGGACAGGATCGCCGACAGCTCGGCGCTGGCAGGCGAAATCCTCAACGCCATGCCGACCGTGCAATCCTTTACCCAGGAGCAGCGCGAAATCGGCCGCTTCCGCCAGAGCACGGAAACCAGCTTCATCACGGCACTCAAGCGGGTGCGGGTGCGCGCCGCCATGACTGCCGTCATCATTACTGCGGTCATGGGCTCGATCATCTTTGTGCTGTGGATAGGCGCGCGTCAGGTCACCAGCGGCGCCATGACCGGCGGCGAACTGGCTTCCTTCATCCTCTATGCCGCCATGGTGGCCGGCAGCGTCGGCACGATGGCTGAGGTCTGGGGCGATATCATGCGCGCCGCCGGCGCCACCGAGCGCCTGCTGGAACTGCTGCACGCAGCGCCTGCAGTCAGGGAAACCAGCCGGCCGGAAGAAATCAGCGATGCCACAACCGCGCACATTTCGTTCAGCCACGTCAGCTTTTATTATCCCTCCAGGTTGCAGACCGCCGCATTGAGCAACGTCTCTCTGGAAATCCCCAGCGGCGAGACAGTCGCCCTGGTTGGCCCTTCGGGCGCAGGCAAAACCACGCTGTTCCAGCTATTGCTACGCTTTTACGATGTCACCTCAGGCAGCATCAGCATCAATGGGCAGGATATCCGCAAGCTGACGCTGCAATCCCTGCGCAGCATGATTGCCGTAGTACCGCAGGATCCGGTGATCTTTTCGGCCAATGCCATGGAAAACATCCGCTATGGACGGCCGTATGCCACCGATGCTGAAGTGATGGTGGCGGCCAAGGCGGCGCAGGTCGAGGAATTCATCTCGCGTCTGCCCGAAGGCTACGCAACCCATCTCGGCGAACGCGGCACGCGTCTTTCCGGCGGGCAGCGCCAGCGCATC
>JAEWTK010000093.1 GCA_023459535.1 Pseudomonadota bacterium | reverse complement strand
GCCTGTGCCTGCTGCACAGCAAGAATGGATGCCAGCATGAGGCAGGCCGTCATGACCAGCATCAAAAGGTGCCGGCGCAAGTGCTGCAGATGATTGAAGCTAGCTAAACTCGTTTTATGGTTCATTCTGTTCACTCCGGTAATCTGGGCGTTTGCACCCACAAGGGGCCGCCGTCCAGTGTATGCAGGAAATCGATGAGCGACTTCCGCTCCTCGTCCGTCAGTTGAAACGGCTTCATCTCCACCGAGCGGCTCTTGCGTTCGACGCCGCCCTCTTCATAGTGCTTGATGACTTCCTCCAGGCTGTACATGGAGCCGTCGTGCATGTAAGGCCCTTTAACCGGCAGGTCACGTAGCGATGGGGTCTTGAACGCATGCTGCATCAGCGTCACCACCGGTGGCACGTGCTTACCGCGCCCGAGGTCCGGGCTGGAGAGGCCGATATCGTGGAAGCTGTCATCGGTGAAGCGCCACGACTTATGGCAGGAGATGCAGTTGGCCTTGTCGTTGAACAGGGCGAAGCCGCGCTTGGCGCTCTCGCTGATTGCGAGTTCATCGCCCGTCACCCAGCGGTCGAACGGCGCGGTCTGCGACACCAGCGTTCTTTGGAAGCTGGCCAGCGCGTGCGCCACCCGCTGCTGGTCGATGGTGCCATCGCCGAACGCTTGGGTAAACAACGGGCGATAGCCCTTGATCTGTTGCAGACGCTCAAGCAGCGCCGGCATGTCGAAATTCATTTCGTGCGGCGTCGTGATCGGCAACACGGCCTGCGCTTCCAGCGAGGCGGCGCGACCATCCCACATCAGCGTGGTGAGCCAGGCACTGTTCAGCACCGTCGGCGTGCGACGTGCATCGGGAATGTTTTCTGCCCGTAGCGGCGGCATGCGGCCATCGCTCCAGCGCTTGTCCGGCGCGTGGCAGGTGGCACAAGATATGGTCTTGTCCCGGGAAAGTCGAGGGTCGAAGAACAGGGTTTTTCCGAGCGCCGCCTTTTCCGCTGTCAGCGGATTGGAAGGCGGCGACGGAATACCCTCGGGTCGCTTGTAGGCTTCCCGTGAAACAGGGTCGGCAGCCTGGCTGACGTCGATCGACGTCAACAGGCAGAGCATCAGGAACAGGCCGCCGGTACGCATGACAAACAACCTGCCTTAAGTGGCCTTGCCGACCACTGGGGAGATGGTGCAGTGGTAGGTCATGTTGTCGTCCTCGGCGCCGAAACACCAGACGATGTCGTTGTTCAGCTCAGGACGATAGACCGGCAGTTCGCCTTCGGTATTGACGCAACCGCAACGGCCGCAGGTCTGCTTGCCGCAACAATCGCGATAAGCGATCAGGTAGTTCATGCCATCACCCGGGTTGTAGCAGCTGGCCACCCAGGAGGCCGATGCCAGCGTGGTACCCGGTGGGCATGAAGTCAGGCTGCCGCCACAGCAGTCACAGACGTTACCGTCGATGGCACAGTGACGCCAGTAGTCACAAGACTTCGGGTCTTTGTCCTGCGGCTTCCAGCCTTCACGGGTCAGACCGTTGACGCTGGCAGCCTGCGCCTGGTTCAGCCGGCCACGACGATCCACCGGCAACAATGGCAGCAATGTACTACCGGCAATAAACATACCCAGCTTGCCGATGAAGCTGCGGCGACCGGTCTTGCTGGCGGTGCCGCGGGCCAGCTTTTCGATGGTGGAATCAAATCCAGAATTCTTTTTCATTTCGTTTTCCTTCTCCGTAATGTTCTGTCTTTTGAGTACAGGGATTAATGCACATGCGGCTTCGATGAGCCTTCCAGCGCAGGGGTGCTGCGGCCCTTGATGAAGCTCTGCAGGGTCGAATGGCCGAGGCGTACGGTTTCGAACAGGCTTTCGACATGCTCACGGGAATTGCACAGACCCTTGGCCAGAATCACGCCGTCCTTGTCGAGCAGCACGCCGTAAGGCACCTTGGAAACCTGGTACTTCATGCCGATCTCGGCTGAAACGACGTAGCGTTCGTCCTGCAGTGGGTGTTCGCGCAGGAACTCGCGATGCTCGGCCGTGGTGCCGTCGCTGATCAGAATGACATCAGCACCTTCGGTCGCCGCCACCGAGCGGACGATTGGCAGAATCTTGGCGCAGACCGGGCAGGACGGACCGGTGAACATCAAGAGGCTTGGACGCTCAGGGGTGATGGCACGACCGACGATCAGGGACTCACCGTCGAAGGTCTTCACGTTGAACACCGGCGAACGTTCACCGACATCCGGACCGTGATCGAGCATCATGGCGCCCAGCGGGGCGGAACGCTCATGCAGCAGACCGATCTGGCGTACGACACCCAGCATCAGCGCGGCCAAGGCCAGAAAACCGGCCCACAAGAGCACATTTGAAGCAATAAGGATTTCAACGTTCATTTCAATTTCCTTTAATAAAATTTAGGTTTTGGAGCTACGTGCATCGGGAAGCCCGACCATCAGATCAGCAGCCAGATACAGCAAGGCAAGCATGGCGGCAGAACCCGCACCGATCAGCCATGACTCTACCGAGATGCTCGCCACATCGACCGGAATCACGGCTATGTAGAGCGCGATACCAGCCAACACGAGGGCGCGCAGCACATGGAACATGCCGATACGGCTCATGCTGGTAGGTCGGCGCACACAACCGCAGTCGATGTGAGTACGGCCACGACCGACATTGATCGCCAGTGCCAGCGCGAACATCATGAACAGTCCGGCCGCCACCCATGCCGCGGTCTCACGCAACGCAGGCACCAGCAGGGCCGCTGCACAAGCCAGTTCGATCCAGGGCAACAACCGTGCGAACGGCACCACCAGGAAGGACGGCAACAGCCGGTAATTGGTCACCACGCCCTGAAACTCGTCCGTACGACGAATTTTGGGGAGTGCCGCCGTTACCAGCACCAGCCCGAGAAACAGCGAGGCAAGTATGGATGTCACGGGGTCATAAATGATCGGGGTCATGGCGTCCTCACTTATCTGCGACGATTAACATGATTGGCGCTTTGCCGAGTTCATCCAGGGAAGCGACATGCTTGCCGGTCTTTGCATCGAACGTGTGCATGGTTTTGGCGATCGTGTCCAGGGCGTAGAGATGCGGCTCCTTGTCCTGGCTGACGGCGATCGCGTCGATGTCATGCTTCATTTCGATCTTGCGCAGGCGCTTGCCGGTAGTGGCATCCGCAACCACGACGAAACGGCTCGGGGTCTTGTGTGTCCACTTCGCGCGCTGGTCTGCCAGCAGATAGATCTCGTTGCGATCCTTGTGATACGCGACTGGTTGCCAGCCACCCGGACGCCATTTCTCGGCCTTTTCCTTGTCGGAGAAGATCTCGATCGGCTTCAAGTACTCGGCACCCGATGCGGTCAGATTGGCCTGGAACACACGACCTTCGTAGTTCGGCCACACCAGCCGGTTGTTCGAGGTGGAGTAGTAAGGATTATTCATCATGAAATCTTTCTCCCCACGCAGCGGCTTGTGAGTCTTCTGCTTGGTGTTGCCCTTGTCGTCATAGCTCACCTGCAGCATGGAACCATCGCGGCAGTGCATGTAGAAG